>NZ_JAMYRK010000014.1:0-116923 GCF_040321335.1 Mesorhizobium sp. M0437 | reverse complement strand
CTCTGCTCAGTCTAACGTCTCGATTGGTCATGGCACTTCCCCTTCCACGGGAATCGGTGATCGCAACGTCACCACCGTGCCATGGCCGCTCGCCCTCAGAGCAGGCGCCGTTCTCCATCCAAAACTTTTTGCAGAACCTTCAGCACACTATCCGTGCCCGCCATCCTCGGTGGCACGGCCGGCGACCCATCCGCAAGTCGGCACGCCGCCAGAAAGCAAGGTCTGCAAATGAAGTCCGATCACGCCAACCCCAGCCATCTGCGCGATTTTACCACCGATGCCCGGGTGCTGCTCATTGCCGGCATAGCGGTGGTGGTTGCGACGGCGGGGTTGTTTGCCGGCATTGCCCTCTTGAAGCTGATCCGGCTTGCCACGAACATCGCCTATTTTTGGCCAGTTCACGCTCGCCGACCTGAAACCGCAGGATACGCTGCTTGGCAGGCCGAAGAACGCGACCGCTCGGCTTTGCTGGGCTTCCGTATCCGGCGCAGGAGACAGGATAGCGTTGCCTGAAGGCTACAACTTGCCGCGCTTGGCCCAATCCAGCACATAGAGCCGGAGCGCCGAGGAGAGATTGGCATCCCGCGGGCGGCTCTCGTCGATTTCGGCGACAAGGGCGGCGAGCGTCAGTTTTCGCACGGCCGCGATGGCGACCAGGTCGTCGTAAAAAGGCTTTTCGAGCGAATAGCTGGTGCGGTGGCCGCGAATGGTGACCGAGCGCTTTTCCACCGGGCTCACGAGACGATCCTACTCACACTTCAAGCATCGGATTTGTCCGAATCGCCCGAATTTTCGCGGCGATGGCCGGCGACGAATTTATCGGCCTTGTCGGCGATCAGGCGGTCGCGATCCCGGCTGGGTTTGGAACGGCCATGCAGCGCCCGGTTCTGTTCGGCCAGGCGCTCCTTCTCGGCTCGCGCCTTCTGCTTGCGTGCCTGACGGAGATTGACGATCTCGGCCATGTCACGCCGCCCGTCGGGTCACTTCTTGCGGAAGGCGTCAAGCGACACCACGTCGGCGCCCTTGGCGCCGGCGTCGGCCGCGGCAGGCTTCTTTTCCGCCTCGGCGGTTTTCTTCTTCGTCTCGGGCTTTTTCTCGGCGACGATGGCCAGCGGTTCGGGAGCAGGCTTGGCCTTTGTCTCCTGTTCCGCCGGCGTATCGGTCTTGACGTCGAATTCGAGCTCGAAGTTGACGGACGGGTCGTAAAAGCCGCGTACGGCCGAGAACGGGATTTCCAGTTTCTCCGGCACGTCGGAAAACGACAGCCCGACCTCAAAGCCGGTGTCGCTCACCTTCAGGTCCCAATACTGGAACTGGATGACGATGGTCATCTGTTCGGGATAGCGCTCGCGCAGCCGCGACGACACGCGCACGCCCGGCGCGCCGGTGAGAAAGGTGATGAAGAAATGATGGTTGCCCGGGAGACCGGTGCGCGCGACTTCGGCCAGGACCTTGCGCATGACGCCGCGCAACGCCTCCTGGGCCAGAATGTCGTAGCGGATGTGGTCGTCGGCCATGTGGCTGTCGGGTTCCGTTGAATCGTCCTGATAGCTGTAATCAAGCTTGAGCGCGGCGTAAACCGGATATAGATCGCCGGCGTGCGGAAGCGAAGCCCATTGGCGACGATTTGATCGTCAAACGGCTTTGATCGTCAAGCGCTGGCGAGCGCGCCCTGTTTGCTCGCCCGGGCCATAGGCTGCCGCTTGCCGAAGGCGCGCAGGAAGGTGCGCACGCCATTTGTCGCCGACTGCACCACCTCGTCCTCGGTCGGTGTACCGCCGAGCATGAATGTCGTCTGCAACTCGGCATTGGCAAGCGCCATGAACTGGCGCGCTGCGACATCGGGATCGTCGATATCAAGGAAGCCCGCATGAGCGAGGCGGGCGAAGCGGGCGGCGATCGCCGGCCATGTCCTGCCCGGTCCCTCTTCGCGCCATTCGGCGAACAACTCGGGATAGCGCCCGCCCTCGGTCTGGATCAGCTTGCGCAGGAATTTGCCGTCGCGGTTGCAGATGCAGTTGTGGTTCATCCGCACAGCAAAGGCGATGAGGTCGGCCTCGAGATCCTTCGGCTGATCGGGAAAAGTGGAAATCGTGGCAAAGATGCCGGCATTGCAACGTTCGGTGAGGTCGCGGACGATGGCAACGAAGAGTTTTTCCTTGTCGCCGTGATGATTGTAGATGGTCTGGCGGGAGACGCCGGCCTCGGCGGCAATCATGTCGATATTGGCACCGGCAAAGCTTTCGCGGCAGAAGACCGAGGCGGCGGCATCGACAATCGATATGCGCTTGGCCTCGTGGCCTCGCGGCGGGAAAATGTCAGGAGAGACGTTGGCCTTCATGCAAAACTATATAGAGGTGGTTGACGAATTAGACAAGCCTGTCTAAATTTGTGGACTTGCACGAAGGGGGTTTCGTTCCGCAGAAGAGTCGGAACTCCACGGGATGGAACGTCCTAGGGTTACACGTCGGTCCTCGGCGGCAACCAGAATTCGAAAGAGCCTGCTATCATGAACGCCAAATTCCTCCGCATTGCGGTCGTGCTCGGCCTATTGTCCGCGATCGGCCCGTTTGCCATCGACATGTATCTTCCGGCCCTGCCTTCAATCGGCGAAGATCTGCATGCCGGCACTGCCGCGGTGCAGATGAGCCTGCTGATCTTCTTTCTTTCCATGGGCTTCGGCCAGATCGTCGTCGGACCGATCTCCGACATGGTCGGCCGCAAGCTGCCACTCTACGGCGGCCTGGCGCTGTTCATGGTCGGCGGCGTCGGCTCGGCGCTGGCTCCCTCGATCGAATGGCTGATCGCCTTCCGCTTCCTGCAAGGGCTCGGCGCCAGCGCCGGCATGGCCGTGCCGCGCGCGATCGTGCGCGATCTGCATACCGGCACCGAGGCCGCCAAGCTGATGTCGCTGCTGATGCTTGTGTTTTCGGTGTCGCCGATCCTGGCACCGCTGACCGGTAGCCAGATCATCGAGAATTTCGGCTGGCGCGCCGTGTTCTGGACGGTGACGGGCGCGGCCGTGCTCGCCACCATCCTGCTGGCGACCTCGCTCAAGGAGACACGGCCGGTCGAGGAGCGCGCCGGGTCGTCCTTCGGGACGGCACTTTCCGGCTACCGCTTCCTGATGGGCGACCGCAACTTCCTTGGCCTGACGGCCATCGCCGGCTTCGGCATTGCGAGCTTCTTCGTCTATCTGTCGAGCTCGTCCTTCATCCTGATCGACCATTATGGCCTGTCGCCTTCGGTCTACAGCGTGTTCTTCTCGATCAATGCGGTTGCCTTTATCGGCATGTCGCAGCTGACCGGGTTGCTGTCGGAGCGGTTCGGGCTGCAGCGCGTGGTGCGCGTCGCGGTGACCGGCTATGCGACGACGATGGTGGTGCTGTTCGCGGTGATGGCATCGGGTGTCGACCGGCTCGACGTGATGGCGGCGCTGCTGTTCATCGGCTACGGCTTTCTCGGCCTGGTCATCCCGACGACGTCGGTGCTGGCCATGGAAGAGCATGGCGAGATCGCCGGTACCGCGTCGGCGCTGATGGGCACGCTGCACTTCGCCATCGGCGCGGTCGCTATGGGCGTCGCCGGCGTGTTTTTCGACGGCACGCCGCTGCCGATGGTGGCGGGCATCACGCTCTGCGCGGCGATCTCCTTCACACTGGCCAAAATAACGCTCGGCCGCAGCCGGGACGTCGCGGAAGCGCCGGCGGAGTAAACTTCGCTTATCGAGACAAAAAGGCCGGCCGATGTTCCCGGCCTTTTCACGTTTGCGGTCCCGGTTCAAAGCAGTCTATGCCTATATGACGGGTTCAGGACATGCAGCTTCGACATCTCAAAACCTTCGTAGCGGTCGCCACCACTTTGAACATCACACGCGCCTCCGAGCGGGTTCATCTTGCCCAATCGAGCGTGACCGAACAGATCCAGGCGCTGGAAAGCGATCTAGGCACGTCGCTGTTCGACAGATCACGGCGTGGCTTGAAGCTGACGGCGGCGGGACAACGCCTGCTGGACTATGCAAACGATCTCCTCGACCTCGCGGACGAAGCCCGTTCCGCAGTCGCCGACGCGAGCGGCACGGTTGCCGGTCGCCTGACTGTCGGCGGCCTGGAGACGCTTTGCTCGACACGCTTGCCAGCTGTGCTGGCGGAATTCCATTGGCGCCATCCCGATGTGGAACTGAACCTCAGGGCGGACGATAGCAGTGGGTTGCGTGCCGGCGTGACAAGCGGGGCGCTGGACGTATCTTTCCATTTCGGAGCCGTCCCGGCGGCGGCGCCGGAGCTGCGAAGCGAGCAAGTGGCATTAGAAGAGCTCGTCACCATAATGCCGGCAAATCACCGATTGGCCGGATATTCTGCCATAACGCCCGACGATCTGGCCGACGAGGCCTTCCTCGTCACCCAGCCCGGTTGCGTCTATAGGCGGATGTTCGACGAAACGTTTGCCGCAACATTGCCTGACCGTCCAAAACTCGTTGGCGAGTTCGCCAGCATGGGCGCGATACGGAGCCTTGTTGAAGGCGGTCTTGGATGCGCGCTGGTCCCGCGTCTGGTGGCTTCCGCGGCTGACGCCAATATCGTCGTGCTGCCTTGGGTCGGAAGCAGCCCGGTGACGCCGGTCACCATGGTATGGCGCCACCGGCGCATTCAAGCGCCGGTGCTGCGGCTGTTCCTTGCAATGGTCCGCGAAATTTTGGCCATCGCTAGACCAGTCGCTGGCCACCATCGACATGAAGCACGGTTCCGGTGATGAAGCCGTTGTGCATGAGGGACGTGATGGCTTGGGCAATGTCGGCTGCCTGGCCGATCCGGCCGACGAGCAGACGCTTTGCCATGGCGTCCAGCGCGGCTGTCTTTCCGCTGCCGACGACGGCATCCCAAATCGGCGTGTCGACCCAGCCGGGCGAAACGACGTTGACGCGGATCGGCGCCAGTTCGACGGCAAGCGCGTAGGCGAGTGAGCCAAGTGCCCCATTAACGGCTGCCACCACCGAGCCTTTCACCGCCGGACGATAGGCGGCGATGCCCGAGGTCAGCGTGATCGATCCCCCGGGCGTCAGACGAGGCGCGCCATGTTTGGCAAGAAGAAGCGGTCCGACGACTTTGGAATCCATCACTTTCCGCGCCACCGAGATATCCATCTCGGGAAGCAACACATAGACGCCGGTAACGTCGGCGGCGGTCGAGACGATGTGGTCGAGCGTGCCGACATCCTGGAACAGGCGCTGGACCTCGTCCTCGCTTGTGACGTCGGCTGCGATCGTCCTCAGCCTTTCCGGGTGAGGCAAGCGCTGCCGTGCGGCCGACAACCGGTCCTCGGAGCGGCCGACGATCGTAACCTCGGCGCCGGCGGCAAGCTGCTGTTCGGCAAGCGACAGCCCCATACCGGAACTGCCGCCAACGATCAGGATGCGTTCGTGTTTTGGTGTGGTTTCCTGGTTCATCTTATCTCTCCATGAGGCAGCTCGCCGGGCATGACCACACGCGGCGAGAAACTGAGGCCTTGTCCCGCAAAGGCGTGGAAGAAGGGAAACGGGAAGAAACGAATACTGCCATCGGAGGTTCCGATGATGGGAGGCCCTTGGGCTTTCGCCTCAGCCTGAGACGCCTCAGCCTGAGACGTTGACGATGCGCGATTTTCTGTGTAGCAGCGATCATCATGAAGATCGCAATGGTTCTTGCAGTGGTAGGAAAGCGCACGGGCAGGATGGTGTAACCATCCGGCGACAGCCACCCGTGCGCGACAAACAGGCTCCCGACGGGGCCTTTTTTTATGCCCGAAATTCTTCTTACGCCCGATTTCGGCGACGCCCCGTCAACCCATCCTCATCACGCTACGGGACAGAACCATGACAAGCGATAATTCCATTCAGCATACGAGCAACCGCATGACAGGAGCGGAGATCGTTCTCCGCGCACTCAAAGACAATGGTGTGGAGCATATTTTCGGCTATCCCGGCGCGGCCATATTGCCGATCTACGACGAGATATTCCAGCAGGACGACATCAAGCATATCCTCGTGCGCCACGAACAGGGCGCCGGCCATGCCGCGGAGGGTTATGCCCGGTCCACGGGCAAGGTCGGCGTGATGTTGGTCACATCAGGCCCAGGCACGACGAATGCCGTGACGCCCCTGCAGGACGCGTTGATGGATTCAGTACCGATCGTCTGTCTGTCCGGACAAGTGCCGACAACATTGATCGGCTCCGATGCCTTTCAGGAATGTGACACGATTGGCATCACGCGATCCTGCACCAAGCACAACTCTTTGGTCAAAGACGTCAATGACCTGGCGTCAGCAATCCATAGGGCGTTCCACATCGCCCGGTCGGGGCGACCGGGGCCTGTTCTCGTCGACATGCCAAAGGACGTTCTGTTTGCGTCCGGCGTGTACACGCCGCCATCAGACGTTGTCGCGCTGAAGAACCATCGACCGAAGCTGCAGGGCGATATCGGCAAGATCGGCCAGGCGATAGAATTGATGGCCAATGCCAGCCGTCCCGTTATTTATGCCGGCGGCGGCATCGTCAATTCCGGCCCGGAAGCATCGAGATTGCTGCGGGAGTTGGTTCAACTGACCGACTTTCCGATCACCTCGACGCTTATGGGCCTTGGGGCTTACCCCGCCTCCGGCAAGAACTGGCTCAAAATGGTCGGTCTGCATGGTTCCTATGAGGCGAACATGGCGATGCACGATTGCGACGTCATGATCTGTGTCGGCGCGCGCTTCGATGACCGCGTGACCTCGCGTGTGGACGCTTTTTCGCCGAACTCCAGCAAGATCCATATCGATATAGATCCGTCCTCGATCAACAAGAACGTCCACGTCGATATCGGCATACAAGGCGATGTCGGCAATGTTCTGGATGACATGGTTCGTCTATGGCGCGCATTGTCTCAGAAACCGGATGGAGGCCGCCTCCAGGACTGGTGGAGAAGGATCGCCGGCTGGCGCGCACGCAATTCATTCTCCTACGAGATGAACAAGGATGTGATCATGCCGCAATACGCGGTGCAGCGTCTCTACGCGCTGACGAAGGATCGCGACACATACATCACCACTGAAGTGGGCCAGCATCAGATGTGGGCGGCCCAATTCTACGGCTTGGAAAAGCCGAACCGCTGGATGAGTTCGGGCGGCCTCGGGACGATGGGCTACGGCCTGCCGGCGGCGCTGGGCGTGCAGATCGCACATCCGGACAGCCTCGTCATCGATATCGCCGGCGACGCATCGGTTCAGATGACCATGAAAAGAGATGTCGACGGCAGTCCAGTACGACGCGCCGATCAAGGTCTTCATCCTGAACAACGGATATATGGGCATGGTTCGCCAGTGGCAGCAAATTCTCCACGGCAACCGCCTCGCGCATTCCTATTCCGAGGCTTTGCCCGATTTTATCAAATTGGCCGAGGCGTTCGGAGCGGTCGGCCTGCGCTGCGACAAACCAGCCGACCTTGATGATGCGATCCAGGAAATGATCGATGTGGACCGGCCGGTGCTCCTTGACTGTCGTGTTGCCAAGCTCGCCAATTGTTTTCCGATGATCAGGACGGGCAGGGCGCACAATGAGATGTCACATGAGGCTGCCGACGAGACCTTTGGCAGCGCGATCGAAACGATCAGCCAGGGACTGGTATGAACGCAGCGGCGCCAGGGCGTATCAGGGCGTAAAAAGCCCAGGCCCGCAGCTGCACATATCGGGCGAGCCTGCGGCTGCGCATATCAAAAAGGGGGAGAAATGGAGGTTTCTGTTGCCAGGTACCTCCGAACCCCGCCTAGAAGTGCGAACCACTAGGGCTTGAATTGAAGCTATCGCACCGCTTACGCGGCGAGACGTGCTTCCGCATAGTTGTCGTTGGCAACTATAAGTTTAGCCCGATAACGGTGGTACAATGCCGGGCAAAAGTACGATCTTTACACCTTCGTCGATCCTATTTCGCCCCCAGCAAAAGCCGCTCCTGAGCAGCGGTTTTTGGTGGAGGCGCCGGGTACCGCCCCCGGGTCCGAACGGCTTATTTCATCGCCTGTTTATCGCCATAGTCGGTCGAGCCGACGAAGCGAATATAGAGACTGGCGGTGGAAAATGAAAGGCCGGAATGCCACTTTCGTCCGTGCCAAAGTGGATCATGAAGGGTTGACTTGCAGCCGGTCTCAACCGAAGCTTTGTGGCGGTGAGGAGACCTAGCGCATACTTGCGGCAGCGCGCCACAATCCTCATCGACCGGATCCCGTGGCGCCGACGAGGGGAATTTCGATGGCCGATTATCTCGCAGACGTAAAGAAGTATGATGCGGCGGCGGATGCCGACGCGGTCGCCAAGATCGTCAAGCATCTGGGCATCGCGCTCAGGAACCGCGATTCCTCGCTAGTGTCCTGCACCGACCCGGAGGAACTGAAGCGCGTCAGGAACAGCTGGGTCGCCGGCAAGCTCGGCGTCACCGACGGTGCCAAGGCGGATGCGGCTATCGAAAAGACCTGCAAGGCTATGGCGGCCGACAACAGCAAGAGCCGGGTGACATTCTATTACCTCGTCGCCAAGGATCTGGGCATGCTCGGCTCGCTCTGAGCAACCTCGCCGCCGGTGCTGGTGAGACTTCTGCTGGAATCGTCTCGCTTTGCTGTGTTCGGCCGACTGTCATTCGGCTATGATGGCTGACAACCCGAATCGGACCGGAGCCGATGCGCCAGTATCTCGACCTTCTGAAGCATGTGCTGGAAAACGGCGCTGATCGCGGCGACCGCACGGGCACCGGAACGCGCTCGGTATTCGGCTACCAGATGCGCTTCGACCTGGCCCGCGGCTTTCCGGTCACCACCACCAAGAAGCTGCACCTGAAGTCGATCATCCACGAACTTTTGTGGTTCCTGGCCGGCGACACCAACATCAAATATCTCAACGATCACGGCGTCTCGATCTGGGATGAGTGGGCCGACGAGAACGGCGATCTCGGCCCGGTCTATGGCAAACAATGGCGGTCGTGGCCGGACGGCCATGGCGGCGCTATCGACCAGATTGCGAATCTTCTGAAGGAGATACGCAAAAATCCTAATTCGCGGCGGCTGATCGTTTCGGCGTGGAACCCGGCCGAGGTGGAGGCCATGGCCTTGCCGCCCTGCCACTGCCTGTTCCAGTTCTATGTTTCGGAAGGCAAGCTTTCCTGCCAGCTCTACCAGCGTTCGGGCGATATCTTTCTCGGTGTGCCGTTCAACATCGCTTCCTATGCGTTGCTGACGCTGATGGTGGCGCAGGTGACCGGATTGAAACCCGGCGATTTCATCCACACGCTCGGCGACGCGCATCTTTACTCGAACCATTTCGAGCAGGCGCGCGAACAATTGCGGCGCACGCCCAAGGCGTTGCCGACGCTGTGGATCAATCCCGAGGTGAAGGATCTCTTTGCCTTCCGCTTCGAGGATTTCCAGCTCGAGAACTATTTCGCCGACGCGACGATCAAGGCGCCGATCGCGGTCTAGCACCATACCTGACCATCCATATCGAAATTGCCTACTGCGGCTGCGCCTTCGGGCCTTGTCAGCATCAATCTCGATCGGCCGACGTCGACTTGACGCGCAATCCGGGTCGCTGATTTTCATGTGAATATTTCCTTCGGCCTCGGTGCCGCTGTATCCAACGAAGATTATCGCAGGCCGGGAAAACCTCAGCTCAGAATGCCGTAGGCGGTAAAGAGCCTTTCCTTGTTATGTTCACATGGATATATCGATGGACGGCTTCGGGCGTTCCGAGACGAGGAGAGTTTCATGCTGGCGCGCAAAGGTTCGACGACGATTGCCATCGCGGGTCTCGCCGCCATGCTGATGGCCGCGGTGCCGGCGGCCCATGCCGATGACAAGGTGGTCGTGTTTGCCGCGGCGAGCCTGAAGGACGGGCTCGATGCCGTCAACAAGGCCTGCGAGGCCGATGTCGGCGAGGCGGCGACCATTTCCTACGCGGCGAGCTCGGCGCTGGCCAGGCAGATTGAAAGCGGCGCGCCAGCAGACCTGTTCATCTCGGCCGATCTCGACTGGATGAAATATCTTGCCGACAGGAAGCTGACCAAGCCCGAAACCGAAGTGAAACTGCTCGGTAACCAGATCGTTCTGGTTGCGCCACGGGATTCCAAGGTTGAAACCAGGATCGAAAAGGGTTTCGATCTTGCCAAGCTCGTCGGTGACGGCAAACTTGCCATGGGCGATGTCAAAGCTGTGCCGGCAGGCAAATACGGCAAGGCAGCCCTCGAATCGCTCGGTGCCTGGTCTTCGGTCGAAGGCAAGGTGGCGCAGGCCGAGAATGTCCGCGCCGCCCTAAAGCTGGTGTCGACCGGCGAGGCAGCACTCGGCATCGTCTACGCCACGGATGCGCATGCGGAGCCTGGCGTGAAGGTGGTCGGCACTTTCCCCGCGGGTACCCATCCGCCGATCATCTATCCAGTCGCCCAGCTTGCGGATTCGAAGAGCAGGGATACTCCGGCATTCCTGAAATGCCTGCAATCCGCCAAGGCTGGCGAACTCTTCAAGGCGCAAGGTTTTACAATCCTCGCGCCGAGCAACTGACGTACGGCACCGCACATGAACTGGCTGCTGGATCTCGCTCCCGACGAATGGAATGCGGTCCAGCTGTCGATCAAGGTGGCGACCGTGGCGATGATTGCCAGCCTGCCGCCAGGCATCCTGATCGCTCTTGTGCTTGCCCGCGGCCAGTTCTGGGGCAAGACGCTGCTCAATGGTCTGGTGCATCTGCCGCTGATCGTGCCGCCGGTGGTGACCGGCTATTTGCTGCTGTTGACTTTCGGCAAGCGTGGTCCGGCCGGCGCTTTCCTGGCCGAACATTTCGGGATCGTTTTTTCCTTCCGCTGGACTGGCGCCGCGCTCGCCTGCGGCGTGATGGGCTTTCCGCTGATGGTGCGGGCCATCCGGCTGTCGATCGAGGCCGTCGACCGCAAAATCGAGGCGGCCGCCGGCACGCTCGGCGCCAATCCGCTATGGGTATTCGGCACGATCACGCTGCCGCTGATCCTGCCCGGGCTGATCGCCGGTGCGATCCTCTCCTTCGCCAAGGCGATGGGCGAATTCGGCGCGACGATCACCTTTGTCTCCAACATTCCGAACGAGACGCAGACGCTACCGTCGGCGATCTACACTTTCACGCAGGTTCCCGGCGGCGACGCCGGCGCGCTCAGGCTGACGCTGATCTCGATCGTCATCTCGATGGCGGCACTTGTTGCCTCGGAAGTGCTGGCGCGGCGTGTCGGCCGGCGGATGGACATCGAATGACGGTTCAGGTCGACATCAGCCACCGGCTTGGCGATTTCATCGTCAATGCCCGTTTCGAAAGCGCCGGGCGGCTGACTGCGCTGTTCGGGCCTTCCGGCTCCGGAAAGACGACGCTGATCAATTTGATTGCCGGGCTGATCCGCCCCGACAAAGGTCGCATCGCGGCCGAGGGCCGCGTGCTGGTTGATAGCGATGCCGGTCTGTTCGTGCCGAAGCACAAACGGCGGATCGGCATGGTGTTCCAGGATGCGCGGCTGTTTCCGCATATGAGCGTGGCGAGCAATCTGCGCTATGGCCGCTGGTTCACGCCGGCTGCCGAGCGTTACGCCGATATCAATGCTGTGGTCGAACTGCTCGGGATCGGCCATTTGCTCGATCGGCGGCCGGCAAAACTCTCCGGTGGCGAGAAGCAGCGCGTGGCAATCGGCAGGGCGCTGCTTGCCAGTCCGAAATTGCTGCTGATGGACGAGCCGCTGGCGTCGCTCGATGAGCGGCGCAAGGCCGAGATCTTGCCTTACATCGAGCGGCTGCGCGACGAGACGAAAATTCCGATCGTCTATGTCAGCCACTCGATCGCCGAAGTGGCGCGGCTGGCGAGCGACGTCGTGGTGCTGATGCAAGGAAAGGTCGCCGCTTCCGGTCCGACCGGTGCGATCATGCAGCGTCTGGATCTATTGCCGGCCGAAGAGCGCGGCGAGGGCGGTGGCGTGCTGGATACCGCGGTTCTGCGCCACGACGAAGCCTTTGGCATGACGGTGCTAGGCTCATTGGCGGGCGAGATCCGGGTGCCGCTTCTGGCAACGCCAGTCGGTGCGCCGGTGCGCGTCCGCATCCGTGCCCGCGACGTGATGATCGCCACCGAGCAGCCGGTTGGCCTCAGCGCGCTCAACATATTGCCGGGCACGATCGTGGCGATAGAGCCGGGCGAAGGGCCCACGGTCGAGATCGGCATCGACTGCAATGGCGCAACCGTGCTTGCCCGCATCACCGAACAGTCGCGGCAGACACTGGAGCTTCGGCTTGGTCGACAGGTCTTCGCCGTGGTCAAGACGGTGAGCTTCGACCGGGCGAATACCGGCGCCGGCCTGCCCGCCGAGGCGGATGAGTGAACGGCCGATGATTCGCTATATCGTTTTGGAATAGCGGTATCGCCGCGGAACTTGTAGAATAGCGTGACCGCGGAGGAGCAAATGCCGTCGCTGAGTTTGCGGATAAATCTCGATCCAGATGGCCGCATCGGACCGGGCAAGATCGAGCTTCTGGAACAGATCGCCGCCTTCGGCTCGATTTCGGCCGCGGCACGCGGCATGGAGATGTCCTACAAGCACGCCTGGGATCTGGTCGAAGACATGAACCGCGTGTTCGGCAAGCCGCTGGTTGCGGCACAGACGGGCGGCAAAAAAGGCGGTGGCGCCCAGTTGACGTCGGTCGGGCTTGCTGTGGTCAGCCGCTTCCGCGCGATCGAGCGGGCTGCGTCTTCAGCAGCGGCGGCGCATATGGAGGCGCTGCAGGCCGAGATCGACGCAGCGTGACGCCGGCGGAATTCATGCCGCGTGTGATCCCTGTTACTTCTTAGGCTCGCCCGGCTTGCGCAGCAGATAGGTGTCCATGATCCAGCCTTTTTTCCGGCGGGCCTGCTCACGGGTGGTCACGATCTTGTCGCCGACGTCGCCAATCCGGCCCGAGATGACGATCTCGTCAGGCGTCCCGAGATAGGCGCCCCAGTGAACGGTGACGTCGTTGTCGTCCAGCGTGTTGAAGGCGCATTTGCCGTCCAGCATGACGATGGTGCTGCCGGCGTTTTCGGGCAGACCTTCCTCGGCGAGCCGGCGGCCGGTGGTGATCAAAATGGCGTCGCCGATCCGGTTCAATGCCATTTTGTGGCTGGCTGCGAGTGCCTGGATGGCGGTGATGCCAGGGACGACCTCCAGCTCGAACGCTACATTGCCTCTGAGGCGCACGCGCTCGAGGATGCGCAGCGCACTGTCGTAGAGCGACGGATCGCCCCAGATCAGGAAGGCGCCGCAGCCATCTTCAGGGAGTTCGTCGCGGATCAGGCCTTCGTAGATCGCGGCGATCGCCTCGTGCCAGTCGTCGACGGTCGAGCGGTAGGAAGGCGCCGGCTCGGCGCGCACCGGCACGTCGAATTCGACACGGCGCGAGTTCGGATTAATGACGAAGCGGTCGCAGATCTGGCGGCGCAATTCGGCGAGATCGTTCTTCTTGGCGCCCTTGTCGGGAATGAACAGCACGTCGGCCCGATTGAGACCGTTAATGGCCTGGACCGTCATGTGCTCCGGATTGCCGGCGCCGATGCCGATGACGAGAAGCTTGCGCATGGGCGAACTCCTGCCCGATCGGGACCGGCGTGTCTAGACCGACACGACATGCCGGCAGGCGCCGGCGCATTTGCCGAAAGGCTTTGAAACGCCACATTGAACAGCTAGAGTCATGTTGGCATTCTCGCCGGGGGAGTTTCCATGTTCCGTTACGTCCTGACCGCAGCCTTGGCGCTCTCGGCTACGCCTGCGCTCGCCAATGATTCGGTCGCCGAACTCGGCACCGGTGGGCTGATTCTTTCGCGCAGCGATGCGGTGGCGATGGAAAGCGAGGATCTCTACATCTCGCCGGAAAAAGTGATGGTCGATTACGTCTTCCGCAACAATACCGACAAGGATGTCGATGCGATCGTCGCCTTTCCGATGCCCGACATCGAAGGCGACCCCGAAGAAATACCAGCGATTCCGGAGGCGCAGAGCGACAATTTCCTCGGCTTCGAAGTGACGATCGACGGGGAGCCGGCAAAGCCGCAGCTCGAGCAGAAGGTGTTCGCGCTCGGCATCGACATCGGCGCTGACCTGAAGGCGCAGGGCGTGCCGTTCTATCCGTTCGGCGATGCGGCCAAGGCAGCGCTGGCAAAGCTGCCGCAAGCGGTCGCCGACGACTGGGTCAACCGCGGCATCATCATCGAGGACACTGCTGACGACGGTTCGGGCATGAAGACCGTCTATACGCCGTTCTGGCAATTGCGCTCGACCTATTGGTGGCGCTCGACGTTTCCGGCCAACAAGGCGGTCCATGTCTCGCATCGCTACAAGCCGAGCGTCGGCGGCACCTCCTCGGTCAGCTTCTTCTATGACGGCCAGTTCCAGGGTCAGTATGCCGCCTACAAGACACGCTACTGCATGGACGATGCCTTCGAGAATGCCGTGCGCAAGGCAGCCAAGGACGATCCCGACGGCTACCCCAAATATTTCGAGAACCGCATCGCCTATATCCTGACCACGGGCGGCAACTGGGCGTCGGGAAACATCGGCAGTTTCAAGCTGACCGTCGACAAGGGCGATGCGAAGAACCTGGTCTCGTTTTGCGGCGAAAACGTCAGGAAGATCGGACCGACGACGTTCGAGATGAAGGCGCAGAACTTCTACCCCGAGCATGACATCGACATATTGCTGCTGGAGCCGTCGGATGGCGGAAACGGCGGCTGATGGACCTCGCGCTTTATGTCGCCATCGCCGAGAACGGCGTGATCGGGCGCGAGGGTGGGTTGCCGTGGCGGCTGTCCACCGATCTCAAGCGGTTCAAAGCCGATACGATGGGCAAGCCCATCATCATGGGCCGCAAGACCTATGAAGGCATCGGCCGCCCATTGCCGGGCAGGCTCAACATCGTGGTGACACGAGACAAGGCATGGCGCGCCGAGGGCGTCGAAGTCGCGCACTCGATCGAGGACGCAATCGCGCTGGCGACGGTGCGCGGGCGCTGCATGGCCGGCGCCGACGAGATCTGCGTCATCGGCGGCGGCGAAATCTACGCTCAGGCGCTGCCGTTGGCCGATCGGCTGCACGTGACCCATGTTCTGGCCGCGGTCGACGGCGATGCCCATTTCCCGCCGATCGATCCGGCGCTGTGGCGGATCGTCCGCTCGCAGGAGGTGGAGGCTGGCGAAAAGGACAGCCATGCGACACGCTATTCGGTTTACGAGCGGCGCCGCGACGTGCATTGAAGGCGACAAAGGGGTCGCGACAGGTCTAGATGGACCCAAAGGCGGACAGTGGCGGCAGCCGATCGCGTTGAAAGCGTGCCGTCGCATCCCTATAGAAGAATAATATTGGATTTTGCGCCGGTGAGCCGGCGCTTGAGGGAATTCCAAGCGAAAGGACATTCATGCCCTGGAACGACAAGAGCGGCGGCGGCGGCCCGTGGGGCGGCGGCAACAATCAGGGGCCTTGGGGTCAGGGACCAAAAGGACCCAGCGGCCCGCAGGGCTCGCCTCCCGATCTCGAGGATATCATCCGGCGCGGGCAGGACCGGTTGCGGCGCGCGCTGCCGGGCGGCGGTGGCGCGAGCCCTGCCGTGTTCGGGCTGATTGCCGCGGCGCTGGTGGTGCTATGGGCGTTCAAGACAGTGTACACCGTCCAGCCAGATGAAGTTGCGGTGGAGCTCAGGTTCGGCAAGCCGAAGGCGGAGCTGTCGCAGCCGGGCCTGCATTTCCATTGGTGGCCCATCGAAACGGTCGAGACCGCTAACATCGCCGAGCAGCTTGTCAGCATCGGCGGCGGCAGCACCAGCGGCGATGGCCTGATGCTTTCCGGCGACCAGAACATCGTCAACGTGCAATTCTCGGTGGCCTATCAGGTTTCCGACCCGAAGGCCTATCTGTTCGACGTGTCCGACCCGGGCGGCATGCTGCAGCAGGTCGCCGAAAGCGCGATGCGCGAAGCGGTCGGCCGGCGCCCGGCGCAGGATATTTTCCGCGACGACCGGCAAGGCATTGCGGCGTCGGTGCGTGAGATCATCCAGACGACGCTGGACGGCTACAAGGCCGGCCTCAACGTCAACGCAATTTCCATCGAGGACGCCGCGCCGCCGCGCGAGGTGGCAGACGCGTTCGACGAGGTGCAGCGGGCCGAACAGGACGAGGACAAGTTCGTCGAGCAGGCCAATCAGTATTCCAATCAGAAGCTCGGCCAGGCGCGCGGTGCGGCCGCACAGATCCGCGAAGACGCGGCCGCCTACAAGAACCGGGTCGTGCAGGAGGCCGAAGGCGAGGCGCAGCGCTTCATCTCGGTCTATGACGAATATGCAAAGGCGCCGGAAGTGACGCGCAAGCGGCTCTACCTGGAGACGATGGAGAGGGTGCTGAAGGATTCGAGCAAGGTCATCGTCGAGCAAGGCAACGGGCAAGGGGTGGTTCCCTACCTGCCGCTGCCGGCATTGCAGCAGAAGGCGCCGGCACCGGCCACCGGAGGAAACCAGTGATGGCCAACCGTCTTCCCGTCATTGCGGTCATCGCCGCGGTCATCCTGTTCCTGCTCTATTCGTCGGTCTTCGTCGTCAATGCGCGCCAGCAGGCGCTGGTGCTCAGGTTCGGCGAAATCGTCGACGTCAAGAACCAGCCGGGCATCTATTTCAAGGCGCCATTCTCCTTCTTCGATGCCGACACCGTCCAGCTGATCGAAAACAGGGTCCTGCGCTTCGACCTCGACAACATCCGTGTCCAGGTTTCGGGCGGCAAATTCTATGAGGTCGATGCCTTTATCGCCTATCGTATCTCGGACCCGCGTGTGTTCCGCGCCGCGGTTTCCGGTCAGATCGAACTGGCCGAGGCCCGGCTGAGGACGCGTCTCGACGCTGCCTTGCGCCGCGTCTACGGCCTGCGCGACTTCGAGGCGGCACTCTCGGAAGAGCGCGCCGTGATGATGCGCGAGGTGCGCGATCAGCTGAGGCCTGATGCCACCTCGCTTGGCCTGCAGATCGAGGATGTCCGCATCCGCCGCACCGATCTCACGGCCGAAGTCTCGCAGCAGACCTTCGACCGCATGAAGGCCGAACGTCTCGCCGAAGCCGAGCGGCTGAGGGCGCGCGGCAACGAGGCAGCGCAGCGGATCAGGGCTCGCGCCGACCGCGAAGTGGTCGAAATCGTCGCCGAAGCGCAGAAAGAGTCTGAAATCCTGCGCGGTGAAGGTGAAGCCCAGCGCAGCGCGACGTTTGCCGGGGCCTATCAGCGCGATCCGGCCTTCTTCGATTTCTACCGGTCGATGAATGCCTATGGCACGGCGCTGAACAGCGCAGGAACGACGATGGTGCTGTCGCCGAATTCCGAGTTCTTCCGCTTCTTCCGCGACCCGGACAGCAAGGAAACGCCTGCGGCACCGGCGGCACCACCGCCAGCACCTGCCGCTCCCGCGCCACCGGCGGCTCAGCCAAGCACCGGCCAGTAGGGCCGGTGCAGGGATAGCCGGCGTAACAGAGGATTTATTCTCTGGCGGTAGCCATAGCCGCAAACGTGCCTTATTTCTTGCCAACATGACGCGACGCGGCGTTTTTTGCCGAAGCGCTTTTTTCAGAACACCCGGAGGCCTTTCGATGACATCCACCACCCTTCTGCGTGCAGCGAGGCGGACGTTCATCGCCGGGGCCGCTGCGCTTCTGGTCGGCGCCATTGCCGTTCCGTCGTTCGTGGCGCCGACGATGGCAGCCGACGGGCCGCCCTCGGTTGCCGATCTCGCCGCCGGCCTGCTTGGCGCCGTGGTCAACATCTCGACGTCGCAGACTGTTAAAGGCACTGAGGGGCCGGGCGCAGTGCCGATGCCGCAGCTGCCGGAGGGCTCGCCCTTCCAGGACTTCTTCGACGATTTCTTCAAGAACCGTGGCGGCGACAAGGGCGGCGGCGGGCAAAAGGTGCAGTCGCTGGGCTCCGGCTTCGTGGTCGACGCCGAGCAGGGCATCGTGGTGACCAACAACCACGTCATTGCCGATGCCGACGACATCGAGGTGAATTTCTCCGATGGGGTGACGCTCAAGGCGACGCTGGTCGGCACCGACACCAAGACCGATGTCGCGGTGCTGAAGGTCGATCCGAAAGGGCACAAGCTGACGGCGGTGAAGTTCGGCGATTCCAACACGATGCGTGTCGGCGACTGGGTGATGGCGATCGGCAATCCGTTCGGTCTCGGCGGCACGGTGACGGTCGGCATCGTCTCGGCACGCAATCGCGACATCAATTCCGGCCCGTATGACGACTTCATCCAGACCGATGCCGCGATCAACCGCGGCAATTCCGGCGGACCGCTGTTCAACAGCAGCGGCGAGGTCATCGGCATCAACACGGCAATCATCTCGCCATCGGGCGGCTCGATCGGCATCGGCTTCTCGATCCCGTCGCAGCTTGCCTCGGGCGTCGTCGACCAGCTTCGCCAGTTCGGCGAGACGCGGCGCGGCTGGCTCGGCGTGCGCATCCAGCCGGTGACCGACGACATTGCCGAAAGCCTGGGCATGGCGACCGCCAAGGGCGCGTTGGTCGCCGGCGTTATCAAGGGCGGGCCGGTCGACAACGGCACCATCCAGGCCGGCGACGTCATCATCAAGTTCGACGGCAAGGACATCCATGAAATGCGCGACCTGCCACGCGTCGTGGCGGAGAGCCCGGTCGGCAAGGCGGTCGACGTGATCATCGTGCGCAAAGGGGTCGAGCAGACCGTCAAGGTGACGCTCGGCCGGCTCGAGGACGGCGAAAAGCTTGCCAGCGGCGGTGAAAACGGCAACGCCGACCAGGACGATGCCGACAAGGCGCCTGCGGTTTCGACGGCTGCCGTGCTCGGCATGACGATCGGCGAGCTCAATGAGGAGACGCGCACGAAATTCGGCATCGCCGCCGACGTCTCCGGAGTCGTCGTGACCGACGTCTCCAAGGATTCGGCGGCTGCCGAACGCGGCATCCAGCCGGGCGAGGTGATCACCGAGATCGCGCAGGAATCGGTCGCCACGCCCAAGGATGTCATGGACCGGATCGGCGCGCTGAAGGAGCAGGGGCGCAAGAACGCGCTTTTGATGCTGGCGTCGAAGACCGGCGAGCTGCGGTTCGTTACGATCCGGATGGATTGAGTCCGGAAGAGCCTGCAACGCTCTGATGTTAAAAGGAAAAGGGCGGCTAGCGGGCCGCTTTTTTTCTTGCCTGCCAGTCTGTGCGTGACAGCCTGTAGAAGACATGTCGCCTGAGTGCGGTGTGGCTGTCCGGAACACCGGGATGGTCGAAATCGGAGGCGGGGTCGGCGATCATGCCCAGGCGCTCCATGACGCCAGTGGACCGGCTGTTATCCTTGACTGCGAAGGACACGATTTCGTCGAGGCCAAGTCTTTCAAAGCCATAGGTGAGCCAGGCTTCGGCTGCTTCGGTGACATAGCCGCGGCCCCAGAATTCGGGTGCCAGCCGCCAGCCGATCTCGATCGTGCCGCGCGGCAGGAATGGCAAATGATCGGTTCCGGTTATGCCGACGAAGCCGATGCATTCACCTGTGGCTGCGATCTCAGCGGCCGCGAAGCCGAAGCCGTCGCGATCGATAGCCGCGCGCAACTCCTCCATCTTGGCGTCAGCCTGGGCGCGGTCGCGGCGAAACGGAAAGAATTCCATGACCAACTCGTCGGAATTGATGCGATGGAAGAGCTCGCGGTCACGATCTCCCCAGTTGCGCAGGATCAGGCGCTCGGTGCGGATCGGCGTCATTCGACAAATTCCTTCCGGCGATAACCCTGCAGATAAAGCAAGGCGGTGAGGTCGCCGTGGTCGATACGGATCTTTGCCTCGGCTGCCACGGCCGGCTTGGCATGCAAGGCGACGCCGATCCCGGCAAGACGGATCATGTCGAGATCGTTGGCGCCGTCACCGACGGCAATGGCATCGGCAGGCGTCAGGCCGAGGCCGGCGGAAATCTCGATAAGGGCTTCGGCCTTGGCGGCGCGGCCGAGGATCGGTTCGGCGACCAGGCCGGTGAAGCGGCGATCCTGCTCGATCAGGCGGTTGGCGCGATTTTCGTGAAAGCCGAGCAATGCTGCGATGCGGGTGGTGAAGATGTCGAAACCACCGGAGATCAGGGCCGTCCAGGCGCCATTGGCCGCCATTGTCTGGACGAGCGTGCGGCCGCCGGAGGCTAGCGTCAGGCGATTGTCGATGATGCGGTCGATGATTGCGGCATCGAGACCCTTGAGCAGCGCCACGCGCTCGCGCAAGGCCGGCTCGAATGCGATCTCGCCGTTCATCGATCGCGCCGTGATGGCGGCGACGCGATCCTTGACGCCGATCTCGTCGGCAAGCTCGTCGATGCATTCCTGGTCGATCATCGTCGAATCCATGTCGGCGATCAGGATCTTCTTGCGCCTGTTCTCGGCCGGCTGGACGGCCACGTCGATCGGTTCGGAAGCCAGCGCGGCACGCAGGCGCGCCGTTATTTCGGAAGCGTCGGCGGTCTCCGGCAAGTCGAGCTCGCAGGCGATGCCTTCGGCCAGCCAGCGAACAGCGCTTGCGCCGACCGACCGCGAGGCCATATTCGCTAGCGTCGGCGTCAATGCGCGGCCGGCGGGATGGGATAGAAGCGTGGCGATCAGCGGCATCGAAAATTCCAGCGGACGGGCGGGCGGCGGCCGCCTGAAGAACGCGATCCTGATAGCCGGGCCGACCGCCAGCGGCAAGTCGGCGCTCGCACTCGACCTCGCCGAGCGCAATGGCGGTGTCATCGTCAACACCGATTCCATGCAAGGCTATTCGGTGCTCGACGTGCTGACGGCGCGGCCTGGTCCTGCCGAACTCGCCCGCGTCCCCCACTTTCTTTATGGACACGTCGATCCGTCCACCGCCTATTCAACCGGCGCCTGGTTGCGTGATGTCATAAAGCTGATCGACGACGGCACGCTTTCGGAGCGGCCAGTGATTTTCGTCGGCGGAACCGGGCTTTATTTCCGGGCGCTCACGGAAGGTATCTCGGAGATGCCCGACATTCCGAAGTCGATCCGCGACCGCTGGCGCTACGAGCTCCAGGAACAGGGCGCAGTGAGATTGCACCGCATCCTGTTGCGCGAGGATTCTGCGGCCGGCATGATGCTGAAGCCGACGGATGGCCAGCGCATCGTGCGGGCGCTGGAGGTGCTCGACGCGTCGGGCCGTTCCATCCTGGACTGGCAGGCCGCGCGTGGCTGGCCGTTGATCGACGGGAGCAGCGCGCGTTTTTTCGTCATCGAGCCGGAGCGAGCGGCTCTGGTGGAGCGGATCGATGCCCGCTTCGACCGCATGCTGGATGAGGGGGCACTGGACGAGGTGAAACAGCTTTCAGCGCTCGGCCTCGATCCCGACCTGCCGGCGATGAAAGCAATCGGTGTTCGCGAGCTTCAGGCCGCGCTGGCCGGCGCCTTCAGTTTTCCCGAGGCCATCGAGCGCGCGAAAATCGCGACGCGGCAATATGCCAAACGGCAGGCGACCTGGTTCAGGCACCAATTGGGCCCGGAATGGCAGAGATTGCGTCCTGATGGGGGGATCGACTCGATGCTCTCACTCCCTCCTTCGAGCGCAACCTGAAAAGTCGACACCGAGGGGACATTTCGCGTTGAAGTTGTCCAGGTTAACTGTCCGTAAGTTCCCGCATGCCATAAGATCGCTACGAACTTTCCAACGGGGAGCAGATGCGTTTCCACAAGGCGGAATCAGCCTTTTTCGTCTTTATTTTTGTGATCCTGGCCGCCGGCCTGGTGACGCTTTACGCCTATGGGCTCCTGCAAACCCTGGCCGCCGACATTAGCAATACGCCTTCAAAACTCGATGAAATCGTCTATCTCAACAAGCTGCTGTTTGCGACGGGCGTGCTGTTGGCGACTGCGCTGTTCTTCGGCATTTTCTTCATCTACCCGCTGATCCGAAAGCAGGCGACGGAAGAAGGCAAGCTGCGCGCCATGACCGTTTCGCTCAGCGCGCGTTCGGAGACGCTGGAGCATGCGGCGCTCACCGACAGCCTCACCGGCATGCAGAACCGGCGTTATTTCGACGATGCGCTGAAGGAATATCTCGAAGAGTTCCGCCGCATCGAGAAACCAGTAGGGCTGATGATCCTCGACCTCGACCATTTCAAGCAGGTCAACGACAGCCACGGCCACGATGTCGGCGACGAGGTGTTGCGGGCGGTCGCCAACTGTCTCAAGGACATGACACGCTATCACGACGTGGTGGCGCGCCTGGGCGGCGAGGAGTTCGCGGTGGTCACGCCCAATATGGACGCCGAGCTGCTATCCAAATTCGCCGAGCGCATCCGCAAGGCGATCGCCAACATGTCGGTGCTGACGGGCAATGTCCGACTGAAAATCACCACCAGCGTCGGGCTTGCCGTCTGGGATCGCAAGGAAACCGCCGAGGAGTTCTATCGCCGCGCCGATCGCCAGCTCTATGAGGCGAAGAGGCAAGGGCGCAACCGCGTCTGTGCCTGAATTCCGTCATTGAATTCGTGATTCCGGCCGTCTGGTATCGTTTTCTTCGTTTCCGGTGCACGCAGACCGACATCACCCCGTCAAGCTGAGATGCTGCCTTTGCGGGGCTTGCCGGAAATAGAGGTGTTGCCGTGACTAAATCCGATCTCTCCGGTCTTTACCGAGGCTATATTGCATGCCTGAACAAGCAGGATTGGCCAAATCTGGGGAGGTTTGTTCATGATGAAGTGACCCACAACGGTCGCAAGCTCGGATTGTCCGGCTATCTCGAAATGTTGGTGAGAGACTTCGACGAAATTCCGGACCTTTATTTCAACATTCAGCTATTGGTTGCCGATCCGCCTTATGTAGCGAGCCGGCTAAGCTTCGACTGCGCGCCAAGGGGAACGTTCCTTGGGCTCGATGTAAGCGGGAAGAGAATTTCGTTTGCCGAGAACGTATTTTATGAGCTTCAGAGAGGGAAAATTCGCCAGGTGTGGTCAGTTATAGACAAGACAGCCATCGAAACTCAGCTTTGATATCTGCGAGCGCTGCCTAAAAGTCGCTCGGCTCAATCATTCTGGGGGACGCAGGCCGAAGGTCGCCGGCTTGAGGCCGTAGCGCAAGTCGAAATCGTCGTTTCGCTGGGTGCGTGCGGCCGACGGCTTGCGATAGTCCGAATCGCCGGCCTGCCGGCCCGGATCGACGACTTCCGCGAAAGGCATTGCCTGTTGTGATTTCGGCACGTTGCGCAGCCGTTCGACGATTGCCACGAGGTCGACCTCGTCGCCGGTTTCGGACGGCAAGGCATTCTCGCGTCTGGCGGTGCCGGGGATCAAATCCTCGGAGAGCTTTTCGAACTTCATCCGCATCGTCGTCGCCACGCCTTCCCCGAAGGCGATAGCCTCGCGCTGGCCCATGGAAGACAGGAACGCGAGCGTCGAAGCCGAGGAATCGGCGATCGCCGAGCGGATGATCGCCTGGTCCTGCTCGTTGGCGAGCCGCATGGCAAAGAACGTCGAGCACTGCGACAGGATGGTCGGGTCGAGTTCGCCCGGGCGCTGGGTGACGACGCCGAGATAACAGCCATATTTGCGGCCTTCCTTGGCGATGCGCGACAGCGCGTGCCGCGTCGGCGCGAAACCGAGGCGCGGATCGGCCGGCATATAGCGATGCGCTTCCTCGCACAGGAAGAGCAGCCGCAGGCGGCCTTCGCTCCACAACGCCAGGTCGAAGGCCAGCCGCGCCAGGACCGAGCAAACGGAATTGACCACCTCGGACGGCATGCCGGCCATTTCGAAGCAGGTCACCGGGCGGCCGTGATGCGGCACGCGGAAGATGTTGCCGATCGTCTCGTGGATGGTGTCCTCGATCAGGCGCGAGTTGAACATGAAACGGTAGCGCGGATCGGATGCCGCCGATTCGATACGTGTCTTCAGTGACCTGAGGGTCGGGCGATCGTTCTTGCTTTCCAGCAGCCCCATGCGCTCGTCGACCAGCTTGATGAGGTCGGCAATGCGATAGGGCACCGGCGCGTCTGCGGTCAGCGCATCGGTGCTGCGCCGTAGATAGTTGCCGGAGTTCGGATTGCGGTAGAGGTTCTTGGCCGCGGGGATGAGATCGCGCAAGGCGTCGACCTCTTCCGGGACCGTCTCGCGGCCGCGAAACAGCACCTCGGCAAATTCCTCTAGCTTGAACATCCAGAAGGGCAGGTCGAGCGTCGTCGAATCGACCCTGACGCAATATTCGGGCAACGACGCGGCGAACTCGTTGTGTGGATCGAGGATGAGCACGCGCAGGTCGGGCCGGGCGGCGATCGACTTGCGCAAGAGCAGCGACACGGCGGTCGATTTGCCGACCCCGGTGGTGCCGACAATGGCGAAATGCCGCGCCAGCGTATCGTCGATGGCGATATTGGCGTCGATCGCCTCGTCCTGCGACAGCGTGCCGATGGTGATCGAATGACGACCTGCGAGATCGTAGACGGCCTGCAGGTCGCGGCTGCGGATACGATGGGCAATGGCGCCGATATGCGGGTAGGTTGTGATGCCACGGTCGAAGATCGGCTTCGCGCCGGGTTCGGCCCCGTCGCGCACCTCGCCGATCAATTCGATGCTGACCTCGATCGGATTCTGGCCCTCGCTGCTCCACGCACGATCCGACTTGCCGATTTCATAGACCAGGCCGACGGTTCGTGATGTACCGAGATTGATCGAGATCATCTTGCCGACGCTCCACAGGCCGGTGACCGTGCCTTCGATATCGTCGGCATAGGCGCTGATGGTGGCGCGCGCGCCGTCGCATTGTACGACATTGCCCAGAATGCGCTTGTCGTTCTGCTCCGCCCTGCGGCGCTCCAGCAAAGTCGGTTCCCCAATGGAGGCTTCGCGTTCAACGAGCATGGATACGCCGGTCCCCTTTTCCCAAGCGATGAGCCTAGGCGAACGGGGTTAAGGTGGGATGAGGCCGGATGGTTTAGCGGACATTAAGGAGTTTGCGAAAACTGGATGAAACGGCCGTTGCTCTGTAGAAGAATTTCGATATATTGGATTAATGGATGATATAGCGAACGACATCTCCTCGACCATCGGCAGAAGAATACATACCGAAAGAGTGGCTCGAGGCTGGTCCTTGGCAGAACTGGCGGAGCGGTCCGATGTTTCGAAAGCCATGCTGAGCACGGTAGAACGCGGCATGACCAGCCCGACGGCGGCACTCCTTGTGCGTATTGCGGCCGCCTTCGGCATGACGCTGTCCACATTGATCGCAAGGGCGGAATTGCAGGGCGGTGGCCTGCTTCGCGAACGTGACCAGCCGCTCTGGCGCGATCCGGCTACGGGATATGTGCGGCGGCATCTTTCGCCGGTTTCGGACATGCCCCTCGAACTGATCCGGATCCAGTTGCCGGCCGGCGCCAAGGTAAGTTTCCCGGCGGCGTCTTATGCCTTCATCAGGCAACAGATATGGCTGATCTCCGGGCGGCTGGAATTCACAGAGGGAGACATCGTTCACCGGCTCGAACCGGGCGACTGCCTGGCGCTCGGCGCGCCATCCGATTGCGTCTTTCACGCTCCGGGGCCGGACGCCGCCGACTATCTGGTTGCGTTGGCCAGGAGCTGAGGTGAAGGCGCGCCGTCCAAAACGCTGCGACAATGGCGGTCCGCCGCTCGACGACTATGACGGTCCGCCCTGGGGCAAGGGCGACCCCTATGTGTTTCTTGCCTGGCAGACCGCCCATGCCCAGGCATGGAAAGTGCCGAGCCGCGAGATCATGCTGATGCGGCTGCACAAGGCCGAGCGGCTGGGCCTGACCTATGAGGAATACACGCTCGAACTGCTGGAACGCGGGCGACATCTGCAAGAGGAAGACGCCGATCGCATCGCGGAAATCCGGCGGGCCAGGAAGCGGAAGCGGACCAGTCGTTTCGACTGACGGACGGCGACAGGGGAACGACATGAGTTCGATCGAAATCAGGCCACTCAGCAATGCTGACGGAACGCAAAAAATGCTGACGGAACTGCTGATCGGGACAGTCGCTGCCGGCGGCTCGGTCAGCTTCATGCATCCGTTGGTGCCGGAGATGGCCGCGGCCTTCTGGAACAAGTCGCTTCAGGCGGCCGCCAGAGGCGAAAGGGCGGTGCTTGGGGCCTGGAACGGCGAGGCTCTGGTCGGCACCATCACCTTGCTGCTCGACTGCCCTCCCAACCAGCCGCACCGGGCCGAGATCGCCAAGCTGATGATCCGCCTCGATTACCGCGGCAAGGGCATCGCAACCCGCCTGATGGAGGCGGCGGAAGCCGTTGCTGTGGAGAAAGGCCGCACGCTGTTGGTCCTCGACACGGCAAAAGAGGAGGGGGCTTCCGGGCTCTATGAAAAGCTCGGCTTCACGCTGGCCGGCGAAATACCGGATTATGCGCTGAAGCCGCATGGCGGGCTCACAGGCACCCTCATCTACTGGAAACGCGTCGGCCGGACACGCTGATGGCGACAACGATGCACCTTTGCAACACCCGTCAGACCATCGCGGGCGTGGAAAGAATAGCTCTTGCGTCAAATTGGCGGCGAGCTTAGAGAAGCCGCCCATTCTGATCCGTCGTCCTGAAAGGAGACCTGTCAATGACCCGGCGATCCAGATCGACACATTCCGTGCCGACGCTGGAATTGCGTGCGGCTGACAGGGTTCCAATCAGGAAGAACGGCCATGGCAAAGTCCATGATCCAGCGCAGGCAGGATGCCGAGCGCGAACGCATTGAAGCATATGCCGTAACGCTGCGGCGGGTTTTTCCTGTCCCGCGTCCCGCTCCGGATTTCGAGCGGGCGCTCGACGAGGCACGTCGGGGCTTTGCCGGCATGGCGATCCGCGACGGCGCGCTGTGGCGTCCAAAGCTGAAGACGCGCGACCCCGCGCGGCTGCGGCTGGCCGCGGCGCGCCATCTCTATGCGCGCTACCCGGTTACAGCCGCGCTCGAGGGGATCTGGCTGGACAGCTCGGGGTTGAATGCCGGCGAGATTGCGCTTCGCAAGGCTTGGTATACCGCAGTGGCGCGTGGTGACTCGCTTTACAAGGCGGGCGCCTGTGCGTGGCTGTCTCGCAAGGAGGTGCATTGCTTCTTGAACTTGCCCGGCGATTTCACGTTCGACGAGGCATTTTGGGTGGTGATCGCCCGGTCCTACACGGATGATTCCGGGTTGGCGGCCCGACTTGCCAAGTCGAAAATCGCGCGCACGCCACGTAACGATCTGGCCTTCTGGCGCGAGGTGACACGGTTCTTCTGCGGGCAACCCGCGTCGAAGGAGGAGATCGACGATCTTTGCGACTATATCGGCGCCGTGCACCAGCGCGATGCGGCGTACAGCCTGAAGGGTCGCACGCTTGCCTCGCTGCGTCGGCAGATGCTGGAATGGCATCGAGACATTGCCGCGATCGAACGCATCGAGGCAATGCGCCGCCGCGCTGCCGGGCGGACCACGCGTACTGCCGGGACGCAGTCGCAGGGTCGCGCCTGGGACGGCTCGTGCCTGGACGACTGGGACTGGCAGCCGTCGACCAAGGAGGCAAAGGCGCATGGCGAGCGTTTCTTCGTCCGTCAGTTGAAGACAGCCGAGGATCTGGTCGCCGAGAGCCGGGCGATGCATCATTGCGTCTCGATATACGCGGCCAAATGCATCGCCGGCAATGCCTCGATCTGGGTGCTGCGGCGCTCGGCGCTGGGCAAGATCGAGCGGTTGCTGACGATCGAACTCGACCCGCAAAACCGTGCGGTGCAGGTGCGCGGTTTCGGCAATCGTCTCGCCTCGCTCGAGGAGCGCAAGATCATCGAGCGCTGGGCCAAGGCGAGGGGTGTGGTGCTCTGCGCCTGAAACGGAACACCCGCGCGGCGGAAAGGCGGCGCGGGTGCATAATGGGCGGATGTGCCGACGTCGGGCCAAGTGCACATTCGCCGTTGACAGCGGCGTCAAACCAATTCTATTGTCCGCCACCATGAAAAAGGCACTCATTCTCGTAGGAAAGCGCGTGGGCAAGGCGGTGTAACCGCCGGGCGGTGACCTCCCATGCGCAAGACACAGGCTCCCTCGGGGGCCTTTTTTATTGCCCGAAACACGACTAAACGACGAGCAATCGCCAGATGGCGAACAGTACGGGACCAGAACGATGAGCAGTGGACAGAATGAGCGGCGCGAAATGCCAAGAACTGAAATGCCAAGGAGCGAAATGACGGGTGCCGAAATGGTGGTGCAGGCGCTGAAGGACAATGGCGTCAAGCATGTTTTCGGCTATCCGGGCGGCGCGGTTCTGCCAATCTACGATGAAATCTTCCAGCAGGACGAGGTCGAGCACATCCTCGTCCGCCACGAGCAGGGCGCGGGCCACGCGGCGGAAGGCTATGCGCGCTCGACTGGCAAGGCCGGCGTCATGCTGGTGACCTCAGGGCCGGGCGCCACCAATGCGGTGACGCCATTGCAGGACGCGCTGATGGACTCGATCCCGCTGGTCTGCCTGACCGGCCAGGTGCCGACTTCGCTGATCGGCTCGGATGCGTTCCAGGAGTGCGACACGGTCGGCATCACGCGGCCCTGCACCAAGCACAACTGGCTGGTCAAGGACGTCAACGAGCTCGCGGCAACGATCCACGAGGCCTTCCATGTGGCAACGACAGGGCGCCCCGGTCCGGTCGTCGTCGACATCCCGAAGGACGTGCAGTTCGCCAGGGGTATCTATGTCCCGCCGCAGACGGCGCCGCGCACCAGCTACCAACCGAAGGTCCAGGGCGATCTGGAAAAGATCAAGGCGGCGGTCGAGCTGATGGGGGCTGCCCGAAAGCCGATCATCTATTCGGGCGGCGGCGTCATCAATTCCGGCCCGGAGGCGAGCCATCTGCTGCGCGAGCTGGTCGACCTCACCGGCTTTCCCATCACCTCGACGCTGATGGGCCTCGGCGCCTATCCGGCGTCGGGCAAGAACTGGATGGGCATGCTCGGCATGCACGGCACGTATGAAGCGAACATGGCGATGCACGATTGCGACGTCATGCTCTGCATCGGTGCGCGCTTCGACGACCGCATCACCGGGCGGCTGACGGCGTTTTCGCCGAATTCGAAGAAGATCCACATCGACATCGACCCGTCGTCGATCAACAAGAACGTCCATACCGACGTGCCGATCATCGGCGATGTCGGGCGTGTGCTGGAGGATCTGGTGCGGCTGTGGCGGGCAACCGCCAAGGCCGACAAGAAAGCGCTTCACCCGTGGTGGGAGCAGATTGCCAAATGGCGCGCGCGCGATTCGCTCGCCTACAAGATGAACCACGAGGTGATCATGCCGCAATACGCCGTCCAGCGGCTCTATGCGCTGACCAAGGACCTCGACACCTACATCACCACCGAGGTCGGCCAGCATCAGATGTGGGCGGCGCAGCACTATCATTTCGAGAAGCCGAACCGCTGGATGACCTCTGGCGGATTGGGCACGATGGGCTACGGCCTGCCGGCGGCACTCGGCGTGCAGATCGCGCACCCGGATGCGCTGGTCATCGATATCGCCGGCGATGCCTCGGTGCAGATGACGATGCAGGAAATGAGCGCGGCGGTGCAGCACGAGGCGCCGATCAAGATCTTCATCCTCAACAACCAGTATATGGGCATGGTGCGGCAGTGGCAGCAGCTGCTACACGGCAACCGGCTGTCGCACTCCTACACCGAGGCGATGCCGGATTTCGTCAAGCTCGCCGAAGCCTATGGCGGCCACGGCATTCGCTGCGACAAGCCGGACGAACTCGATGATGCCATCAAGGAGATGATCGCGGTCAAGAAGCCCGTCCTGTTCGACTGCCGCGTGGCGACGCTCGCCAACTGCTTCCCGATGATCCCGTCCGGCAAGGCGCATAACGAGATGCTGTTGCCGGACGAGGCGACGGACGAAGCTGTCGCCAACGCGATCGACGCCAAGGGTAGGGAACTGGTGTAGTCTGGTTCAAGGAAGCTGTGCGAAAACAGCAGATTAGCGCAAAAGTTTGAAATCGAGATTCATGTCATGAACGCACAGTTGCAACCGACCGGCTCCGCCTATTTCATCGCCAAGGAGACGGAAAAACCAGAGAACCACACGCTTTCGGTCCTGGTCGACAACGAGCCGGGCGTGCTTGCGCGGGTCATCGGCCTGTTTTCCGGACGTGGCTACAACATCGAGAGCCTGACGGTCTCGGAAACCGAGCACGAAAAGCACCTGTCGCGCATCACCATCGTGACGCGCGGCACGCCGCACGTGCTGGAGCAGATCAAGCACCAGCTCGAGCGCATCGTGCCGGTGCACCGCGTCGTCGATCTCACCGTGCGGTCGCAGGAATTCGGACAGGAGCGGCCATTGGAGCGGGAACTCGCGCTGGTCAAGGTCGCCGGCACCGGCGAAGCCCGCGTCGAGGCGCTCCGGCTCGCCGATGCATTCCGCGCCAGCGTCATCGATGCCAACACCGAGCATTTCATCTTCGAGATCACCGGCAAGGGCTCCAAGCTCGATCAGTTCATCGCCATCATGAAACCGCTCGGGCTGGTCGAGATCTGCCGTACCGGGGTGGCGGCGATGAACCGCGGCCCGCAAGGGATGTGATCATGATGCTCGCGGCGGCAATTCTAGCAGGCGCCGGCGCAATCGTTCTTGCGGTCACGACGGCGGCGGCCAGCTAGGAGCCGGTATTCGACAAGTCAGTGCTGCCGAAATTGTTTGAAGAAATCGACCCGCAGGGGCACACCGAGCTATTATTTCCAACAATGCCCGGCCGATATTTGGCGCAGGGCGTCGGGCGTCGATGACGCGCTCTTTTCCACGCCGGGAATAGATTACCAAGGTTGTGAGAAAGACGTCTTGGCCTGTGCCAGGCGGTGTTTCGACGGACGCAGGGGCGAAGCCTGTTTCGAGACGGCCAGGGTCATCCAGGAGCACTCGCCAGAAGACAAGCAATGGACCGAGGAGATGTTCGCCCAGGCCTGCGCAACTGGCAGTATCGGCGGCTGCACAAATCGCGGCGCGGGAATTCTCTTGGGTCGGCTTGGGCTAAACAAACTGCTTGCCGCCGGTAGTGCCAATGAATCTTGCCCTTATCGCGCACATTCAAGCTGAGCTGCAATGAGGGCGATGCCTGGGGTTGCACCATGTATGGCAGCGCCCTTCAGCATGGTGAAGGCGTCTCTGCGGACGAAGCCGAGGCGATGGCCGCTTACAAAAAGTCTTGCGAGATCGCTGTGGAATTTGACGCCTGCCGATACGCCAAGGCGCTCATGAAAACGATGCAAAGCCGCTAGGGCTTTTCAGATTTGCGCAACTGCGATCTTTGCGCTGCCTCGCCTCGACCAAGTTCTTTGCTTTCTCTCTTGATAGGGCGCGATACCGGGCAGACATCCTGAACAAATCCATTCAGCGTGTTCACAAGATTGTTCTGGACCAGAGAATAGTGGATGAACTGTCCGTGCCGCTCCTTGGCGATGAGCCCGGCCGTCTCCAGAATGCTCAAATGCTGCGAGATCGACGGCTTCGACATCTCGAAGCGCGCCGCGATCTCGCCCGCCGTTAGGGAAGAGTGCGCAAGATAGGCGAGGATCTTGCGCCGGGGCGCTGAAGATAGCGCTTCAAACACGCGCTGTATCGCGCCATTTGCGTGAGCAGCCGTTTCGGCATCCGCTGCGTGCTCTGCATCTTCGATCACTGTCTGCCACCTTGTGATGCCGAGGCGTTGGCTGCGCCTCGGTCCGCCTTTCTTTTTTTCATTTAGACTATTGCCTAAATACCTAATTCACAGTAGTAGACGATTAGCTTACTGCCTAAGTAACGGACGACGCGCCAGAAGGCAAGGCTGTGGTCCGGAAATGTTCATGCAGGAGGAGGGGTACCGATGAAAACCATATCCACGGGCAGAATGATTTCCCAACAGGACAGTGACGCCGAAGACGGCAAAGTCGTGTGGGTGCCGGCAAAGTCGATCTGGGTCGGGGCGATGACGATCGCCGCCATTGTGTTGGGACCGATGACATTTAGCTGGAGTGCCTTCGCCTTATTCGTTGCGACAACGGCGGCGACAATCTGCGCCGGACACTCGGTGGGGATGCACCGTCTGCTCATCCACCGGTCGTTCAAGGTTCATATCTGGGTCGAGCATGCGCTGGTCTACCTTGGCGTGCTCGTCGGCATGGCCGGTCCTTTTGGGATGATCTATGCTCACGATATTCGTGACTGGGCTCAGCGCCAGACCGCATGTCACGATCTCCATGCCCATCGTCGGCCATTTTTCACCGATGCCTTCTGGCAGATGCATTGCGCGGTCGCTTTGCGCAATCCACCCACCTTCGTCATCGAACACTCGATCACGAATGACCGGTTCTACAAGTTCGTCGAGCGCACCTGGATGCTGCAACAACTGCCCTGGGCGATCCTCTTTTTCGCGCTTGGCGGCTGGGATTGGGTGGTATGGGGAATCGCGGTGCGCGTTTCAGTGTCGCTTACCGGGCATTGGTTGGTTGGGCATTTTGCGCACCGAGATGGGGAGCAAGGATGGCGCGTCGACGACGTTGCCGTGCAAGGATACAATTTGCCGCGTTTCGGGCTGGTAACGTTCGGCGAGAGTTTCCACGGCAACCATCACGCGTTTGCCGAGTCTGCACGGCTTGGTCTGGAACACGGACAGATCGATCTCGGCTGGCTATTCATTCAGGTTCTGGCGATCCTGGGTCTGGCGCACAGCGTCAAGATTCCGGAGAATACGCCGAGACGAAAAGGGCTGCGACGCGTGCGCCGTCAGCGCGAAACTGCCCCGAATTCAGATCTATGGTCGGTGCAGCCCTACCGCAGATAGATGTTCTCAGCGGATATTGGCCTAAGATATGAAGGAACGCTTGGGGCGCGTGGACCAACGAATTGCAATTGCACTCAGCACCTCATCGATTTAAGTCAGTATTTCAGTATTATTGATCTTTGCGATCCTCCATGACCTTCGATGCATTCCTTGCTCTGCTGGTTTATGCCTTCGTGACCTCGATCACGCCGGGTCCGAACAATTTCATGCTTTTGGCCTCGGGCGTGAATTTCGGCTTGGTCAAAACCGTGCCACACATGCTCGGCATCGGCATCGGCTTCCTCGTGCTGTTGCTTGCCGTAGGCTTCGGGCTTGGCGCCGTGTTGACGGCCTTTCCGGTCCTGCATACCGGGTTGAAGATCGCCGGCGGCCTCTACTTGCTTTATCTCGCCTCGAAGATCGCCATGTCGCGCTCGCTCGGCGGCGAAGACAAGACGAAGGGCCAGCCGATGCGCTTCATCGAGGCTGCGGCATTCCAGTGGGTCAATCCCAAGGCCTGGGTGATGGCGATTACAGCCATGGCCGTCTATACCAGTCCGGAACGCCCGTTTGTGTCGGTGGTGCTGATCGCAGCCGCTTTCGCCGTCGTCATGCTGCCGAGCATTTCGACCTGGGCCGGTTTCGGCATGGCGCTGCGCGGCTTTCTGGCGGATGCGGTGCGGCTCAAATGGTTCAACATCGTCATGGGTGTGATGCTTGCGGCGACGCTGTGGCCGATGCTGCGTTAGCTGCCGTTCTATTGTGCACTGCACATTAAATCTTCGTAATGACGGGTTTTGGCCCTTTTTCGCCTTCGGCATCCTCTATTATCTGGCAAAAGCGCGGCAAGAGGCTGCGAGTTGAGCTAGACTACGGCCACCGGATAGCGGCGTGTCGGATCGAGAGGTCTTTTGTCGATGCGCGGAAAGATCGTATTAGCGGTGATCGCTGCAGCCTGCGTTGCCGCGGCGTGGCTCTATCTTTCGCCCAGCGCAATGAGCGGTCTTCAGCAGATGCTGTCGGCGAAGCAGACGGCGACGGCGGACAAGCCCGCTGCAGCGGCAAATGCCGCGCGTACGACTTCGGTGGTTGCCGCCACCGCTACGACGGCCGATTTCCCGGTCCGGCGCTATGCCATCGGCTTTGTGTCCTCTCCTGCCGTGGTCAGCATCAACGCGCGGGTCTCGAGCCAGATCGTCGCAATCGCGGTCAAGGACGGACAGATGGTGAAGGCCGGCGACCTTCTTTTCTCGCTGGACGATCGCTCGTTGAAGGCGCAACTGGCACGCGATCAGGCGACGCTCGCAAAAGACCAGGCGCTGCTTGCCAGCGCCACGGCCGATCTTCAGCGCGCCAAAAATCTCGTCGCCAGGCAGGCCGGAACACAGCAGACCTACGATCAGGCCGTCGCGGCACAGAAATCCGCCGCGGCCACCGTCGACGCCGACAAGGCAACGATCGATGCGGACCAAATCCAGCTTGGCTTCGCCACGATCAGGGCGCCGATCTCCGGCAGGCTTGGCGCAGTCAGCGTCGCCGTCGGCGATCTCGTCACCACCAGCAACGGCAGCAGCACGTCGACTCCACTGGTGACGATCACGCAGGTCGACCCGCTGCAGGTGAACTTCAATCTCCCCGAAAGCGATCTTGCCTTGCTGCACAAGGCGCTGGCAGCGCCGCGGCAAGGTGCGGTGACGCTGACCAAGGACGGCGACCCGAAGCCGGTCGGCAAGGGAACGCTGGATTTCGTCGATTCCAGCGTAGACACGGCGTCCGGCACGATCGCAACGCGGGCCAGTGTGCCCAACGCCGATCTTTCGCTATGGCCGGGCCAATACGTCAACGTCGTGCTCGATGCCGGCATCATGCCACAAATGACGTCCGTTCCGACGGTCGCCGTCCAGCCCAGCCAGAAGGGCCCGTTCGTCTATGTAATCAAGCCGGACAACACCGTTGAAATGCGGCCCGTGCAGGTCGCGCTGACAGAAGGCACCAACACCGCAATCAGCCAAGGATTGAAAAGCGGCGAGCGTGTCGTCGTCGAGGGTCAGACCAAACTGAAGAACGGCGCGGCGGTGCGCGAAGGCAAGGCTTCGACCGGCACAGGCGATCGGGCGGCTCCGAAGGTTGCCGAGGCTGACCGGACGGGCGGAACACAGCCATGATTTCCGAATTCTGCATCCGCAGGCCCGTCGCCACGCTGCTCATGTCGTTCGCCCTGGTTCTGGGCGGACTATTTGCTTACAAATTCCTGCCGGTCGCGGCGCGGCCAAGCGCCGAATTTCCGGGTGTCAACGTCTCGGCCTCGCTGCCCGGGGCTTCGCCGGAAACCATGGCGACCTCGGTGGCAACGCCTCTGATCAAGCAGTTTGCCACTATCGCTGGCATCGATTCGATCTCGACGACCAACTCGCTCGGCTCGACCTCGATCGCCATTCAGTTCGTACTCAACCGCGACATCGATGCAGCCGCCGCCGACGTGCAGGCAGCGATCGCACGTACGCAACGACAATTGCCGCCGGAGATGACCAGCCCGCCGAGCTACCGCAAGGTCAATCCAGCCGACGCGCCGATCCTGCTGATGTCGCTGGTCAGCGACACAATTCCGCTGACTGATCTCGACGCGTTTGCCGAGAATGTGATTTCGCCGTCGCTGTCGACGATTGACGGCGTTGCGCAGGTGTCGATCTACGGGCAGCAGAAATATGCCGTGCGCGTCCAGATCGATCCGACGGCGCTCGCCGCACGCGGCATCTCGATCGACCAGCTGCAGACGGCCATTGCCTCGGCCAACAGCAACACGCCGCTCGGCGTGCTCAAGAACAACAAACAGCAGCTGACGATCACCGCGAACACGCAGCTGAACGATGCGGCGGGATTCTCCAACATCATCATCGCCACCAAGAACGGCCATCCGGTGCGGCTCGGCGAGGTGACCCGCGTCATCGATTCGGTCGAGACCACGACGACGGCAAGCTGGTATGACGGCACCCGCGCCATCATTATGGCGGTGCAGCGCCAGCCGGATGCCAATACCGTCGACGTCGTCGACCGCGTCAAGGCGATGCTGCCTTCCTTCGACGATCAGATGCCGGCAGCGGCGAGCATCCAGTTGCTAAACGACCGCTCGACATCGGTCCGCGAGGCGGTCGATGACGTGCAGTTCACGCTCCTGCTCACCATCGCGCTGGTGGTGATGGTGATCTTCCTGTTCCTGCGCCGAGTGACGGCGACGGTCATTCCGGCGGTGGCGGTACCGATTTCGCTCATCGCCACGCTGGGTGTAATGTACCTGTTCGGCTTTTCCATCGACAACGTCTCATTGATGGGGCTGACGCTGGCGGTCGGCCTTGTCGTCGACGATGCAATCGTCATGCTCGAAAACATTTTCCGCCATATGGAGGAGGACGGGCTCTCGGCCCTCGAGGCGTCACTCAAGGGCGCGCGCGAGATCGGCTTCACCATCATCTCGATCTCGATCTCGCTGGTCGCCGTGTTCATTCCGGTGCTTTTGATGGGCGGCGTGATCGGGCGCATCTTCAACGAATTCGCGGTGGTGGTGACGGTCGCCATCCTGGCGTCGATGTTCGTCTCGCTGACGCTGACGCCGATGCTGTGCTCGCGGCTGTTGTCATTATCGAAAGCCGAGCAGAAAGCAGCGCACGGTGAAGGCCATAGACAAAACGTCTTCATGCGGGGCTATGACAGGCTGCTGACATTCTGCCTGCGCCACAATTTCCTTGTCTTCCTTGTCTTCCTCGTGACCGCCGGGCTGTCGGTGTGGCTGATCCAGATTTCGCCGAAGGGCTTCTTCCCGCAGGAGGATATCGGCCAGGTCTCGGTGACGACCATCGCGCGCCAGGACATTTCGTTTGACGCGATGGTGAAGCTGCAGGGGCAAGTGGCGGATGTCTTCACCCATTCGCCCTACGTCGCGCATGTCGGCTGGTCGGCGGGCAGTGGAAATAATGCGCTCAACCAGGGCCAGCTGTTTGTGCAGCTGAAAGACAAGGACCACCGACCGAACATCGACAAGGTGCTTACGGACCTGCGGCGCCAGCTGGCCAATGTGCCCGGCATCGAAACCTACATGCAGCCGGTGCAGAACCTGCGGCTCGGCGCGCGTTCTTCGGCGAGTGCCTACCAGCTTGCCGTTCAGGGCCTCGATACCGGCCTGACGAACGTCTGGGCGCAGAAGCTGACGGACGCGATGGCTGCCGATCATGCCGCCTTCACCGACGTCACCAATGACCTGCAGAACAACGCGCTACAGGCGACGCTGGTGATCGACCGCGACAAGGCGGCGAACCTCGGCGTCGATACCGACACGCTGCGCTCCAGTCTCTACGGCGGTTTCGGCACCCAGCAGGTGTCGACCATCTTCGGTTCGGCCGACAGCTACGACGTGATCATGGAGCTCGATCCGAAGATCGAGTGGTCGCCCGAGCGGATGCTGGCCATCAAGGTGAGAACGGCGAGCGGCAGCCTAGTGCCGCTCGGTGCGTTCGCCCGCGTCGATCGGACCGCCGGTGCTTTGACCGTCAACCAGCTCGGCCAACTTCCGGCAGTGACCATCTCCTACAATCTGCCGCAAGGCGTGGCCCTCGGCGACAGCGTGAGCCACATCAACGCGCTGAAGGACAAGATCGGCATGCCGCCGACGATCTCGACCGCCTTCTCGGGGACGGCCAAGACGTTCCAGGATTCGCTTTCCAACCAGGGGCTGCTGATCGGCGGCGCGATTCTGACCATCTATATCGTTCTCGGCATGCTCTATGAGAGCTTCATCCACCCGCTCACCATCCTGACCGGGCTTCCATCGGCGGTGCTCGGCGCGCTGGTGGCACTGCGGCTGGCGGGGATGGATCTGTCGGTGATCGCGGTGATCGGCATCCTGATGCTGATCGGCATCGTCAAGAAGAACGGCATCATGATGATCGACGTGGCGCTGGAACTCAGGCGCGAGGGGATGTCGCCCGTCGAATCCATCCACAAGGCCTGCCTGATGCGCTTTCGGCCGATCATGATGACCACGCTTGCCGCGCTGATGGGTACCATCCCGATCGCGCTCGGCACCGGCGCCAGCGCGGAATTGCGCCAGCCTCTCGGCGTGGCGGTGGTCGGCGGTCTTGTCGCCTCGCAGGCACTGACGCTGTTCGTCACACCCGTCATTTACGTCTACATGGAGCATTTTTCCGGCTGGCTGGTCAGGCTGTGGGCGCGGCGCCGGGGCGAGCCGAGCCCGGTCGAAGCGGTCGACCAGCCGTCACTGTTCGACGAGGAGGAAGAACCGGTGCCGCAAAAGGCGGCAGCCGAATAGCGCTGGCCCAAGCCGTGGTGCTTGCGGCCGGGGGTCCGCGATCGTAATTTGACGCCATGCCGCACAATCACGACCACGACAACGAGCTTGATCCCTTTGCGGCGCGGGTGCGCGCGCTGGAGACGATTCTCACCCGCAAAGGCCTGATCGATCCGGCGGCGATCGATGTTATCGTCGACACCTATGAGACTAAGATCGGGCCGCGCAACGGCGCAAAGGTGGTGGCGAAGGCCTGGGTTGATCCCGGGTTTGCCGCATGGCTGAAGCGTGATGCGACGGCGGCAATCGAATCGCTCGGCTACACCGGCCGGCAAGGCGAGCACATGCAGGCGGTGTTCAACACGGCCGACACGCACAACCTCGTCGTCTGCACGCTATGCTCCTGCTATCCGTGGTCGGTGCTCGGCCTGCCGCCGGTCTGGTACAAGGCGCCGCCCTACCGTTCGCGCGCAGTGATCGATCCGCGCGGCGTGCTCGAGGAATTCGGTCTGACCTTGCCGGCGAGGACGACAATCCGGGTGTGGGATTCGACCGCCGAGCTGCGCTATCTGGTGGTGCCGATGCGCCCCCGGGGTACGGAGGGCTGGGATGAGGCAAGGCTCGCCGATCTGGTGACGCGCGATGCCATGATCGGCACGGCGTTGGTGCGGGAACCGGCATGAACGGGCCGCAGGATCTCGGCGGCCAGATGGGTTTCGGGCCGGTCGCGCCCGAACCTGACGAACCCTATTTCCATGCCGATTGGGAAAGGCGGGCGCTGGGCGTGACGTTGTGCGCCGGCGCCATGGGCGCCTGGACCATCGACGAGAGCCGGCACGCGCGGGAATCGCTGCATCCAGCGGATTATTATGCCTCCAGCTACTACCAGATATGGATCAAGGCGCTGGAGGTGCTGCTCAAACGCCATGGTTTCGTCAGCGACCGGGACCTGACTACGGGCGACGCAGTCGACCCGGCAGCGACACCCAAACGGGTGCTGAAGGCTAAGGACGTTCCGGCGGTGCTGGCCAAGGGCGGGCACTGCGACCGGCCTGTCGCCGCGCCTGCGCGGTTCAAGGCGGGCGACCCCGTGCGAACCAAGAACTTTCATCCGACCGGCCACACCAGACTGCCGCGCTATGCACGCGGCAAGCGAGGCGTCGTCGAGGCTGTGCGCGACGGCTTTGTCTTTCCCGACACCAATGCGCACGGCCAGGGCGAAAACCCGCAATGGGTCTATACGGTGGCCTTCACCGGCGGCGAAATCTGGGGCGAGGGCGCCGATCCGACACTTGTCGTGTCGATCGACGCCTGGGAGAGCTACCTTGAGCCGGCGTGAGACGGGCTCAGTTGCCGCCATGCTGCCCGCCGGTGTCGAGGCGCCTGTGTTTGCCGAGCCGTGGCAAGCAGAGGCCTTTGCCATGACGGTAGCACTGCACGACAACGGGCTGTTTTCGTGGAGCGAATGGGCGGATGCTTTGTCGGCAGAGGTGAAGCGGCCGGGCGCCGCGCGCGACGGTCACGATTACTACGAGCACTGGCTGGCAGCGCTGGAAAAGCTGCTTTTGGCCAAGGGCGTTGCCGGAAAGCGCGACGTCGATGCGCTCGCCGCTGCCTGGGAACGCGCCGCGCACGCAACGCCGCATGGCAAGCCGATCCAGCTGGAGAACGATCCACAGCGGGCCGGGTAAGCTGCGGCCGCCCGGCCTTGTTCTCTTTACGTTCCTGTTCGTCACTGATAGCCTGACCCTGTCGCAGCGGCGTGATTGCCGGCGATGAAAATTTGCCGGTGACGGCAGTCACCTTGTCTTTCCCTCGCGAATCCGGTCTGTCGCGCTGATGGAATTCTCTCCTCAACAAGACGAGGCGCTGAAGGCGGTGGCCGGCTGGCTGAAAGCAGGCAAGCCGCAGCTGTTCCGGCTGTTCGGCTATGCCGGCACCGGTAAGACGACGCTGGCGCGCTATTTCGCCGAGCATGTCGACGGCCAGGTGCAGTTCGCCGCGTTTACCGGTAAGGCGGCGCAGGTGCTGCGTTCCAAGGGGGCGGTCAATGCCCGCACCATCCATTCGCTGATCTACCGGCCGAAGGGCGAGGAATCGGTAGCGGACGAGGTGACCGGCAAGACATCGATGTCGCCGACATTTTCGCTCAACCGGCAGAGCCCGATCTCGCGAGCCAAGCTCGTCGTCATCGACGAATGCTCGATGGTCGACGAGCAGCTCGGCCGTGACCTGATGAGCTTCGGCACGCCGATCCTGGTGCTCGGCGATCCCGGCCAGTTGCCGCCAATCTCCGGCGGCGGCTTCTTCACCGACCATGAGCCGGACATTCTGCTCACCGAAATCCATCGCCAAGCGCGAGACAACCCGATCATCCGGCTGGCGCTTGACGTGCGCGAGGGCCGCGAGTTCATGCGCGGCGACTATGGCGCGGCGCAAGTGATCGGCAAGGAAGACGTCACCCAGGAATTGGTGCTGAAGGCGGACCAGGTGCTGGTCGGTACCAACCGTACGCGCCGCCGTTATAACCAGCGGCTGCGCGAGCTGAAGGGGTTCAACGCCGATTATCCGCAAGCCGGCGACAAGCTGGTCTGCCTGCGCAACGATCCGGCCAAGGGACTGCTCAACGGCTCGTTGTGGAAGGTGATGACCTCGTCGCGCGAGACGGTCAAGCCTGGCATCAATCTGCTGGTTTCGCCGGAGGAAGACGACCCGGATCGCGGCGTCGCCAAGATCAAGCTGCTCAAGGCGGCATTCGAAGATCCGGACGCCGACATTCCCTGGCAGCAGAAGAAACGTTTCGACGATTTCGACTATGGCTATGCACTGACCGTGCACAAGGCGCAAGGGTCGCAATGGAACGAGATCGTGCTTTTCGACGAAAGCTGGGCATTCAAGGAAACTCGCCAGCGTTGGCTCTATACCGCTATCACGCGCGCGGCCGAACGGTTGACGATCGTCCGATAGGGCTGTCAGGTCCGTCGTATCAGCGCTGGGCGATCGGTCTGGCGTCAAGCCATTCCCAGGCGGCGGCTTCGTCCTTGGCCTCGAAATGCCGGAGTTCGATAGGCAAAGAGGCAGGCAAAAAGGCTCTTGCCTCCGGTATCCAGTTCGGCTCACCGATCGCCGCGCAGCGGCCGATATGCTCCACGGCATGAGCTATGCCCTGTTCGATCGTCTCGTCCGATACGTCGGCCCAGTCGACACCCTCATGGTCGATCAGGCGCACCAGCACGTCGATCTTCGGATGCAGCGCATAGGCCGCCTCCAGCAATCCGAACAGGTTTTCGGCGTCAGCCGCTGCGACATGGCCGACGACATCGATGGCGAAGAGGTCTTCGCGATCGGTGTCGATGCGGCGAACCGCCGGCACGGCCTCGAGAAAATTCAACAGGGAACTCCTTGCGCTCGATTTCCTTCGCACACCTTGGAACACCTGAAACCCTCTGTCTGTTCCCATTAAAGGCGGTATAGATGCGCGCCAAGATCAGCCTGGAGCCGTGCAAATGCCTGCAAAGCTTTCCGTCAATCTCAATGCGATCGCCATGCTGCGCAACCGGCGCGACCTGCCGTGGCCAAGCGTGACGGGGCTCGGACGCATCGCCCTTGCCGCCGGCGCGCATGGGCTCACGGTGCACCCGCGACCCGACGAGCGGCACACCAGGCATTCCGATCTGCCTGAGATCAGGGCGCTGATCGACGACGAGTTCCCGAATGCGGAATTCAACATCGAGGGCTATCCGACCGAGGAGTTCCTGGCGCTTGTGGAAAAGCATCAGCCCGAGCAGGTGACGCTGGTGCCCGACGACCCGGCGCAGGCGACTTCCGACCATGGCTGGAACTTCGCCGCCGAGGCTGCGTTCCTGACACCGGTCGTCAAGCGCCTGAAGAAGGGAGGCTTTCGCGTGTCGCTGTTTTCGGATCCGGATCCCGCTGGCGTGAACGCCGCTCGCGACACCGGCGCCGATCGGATCGAACTCTATACGGGTCCATACGGCAGCTATCATTCCGATTCGGCAAAAGCGGCGAAGGAATTGGAGAAATTGGGAAAGACGGCGGATGCCGCATTGGCGGCAGGGCTCCAGGTCAACGCCGGGCACGACCTTGTGGTGAGCAATTTGCCGGCGCTGGCCAGGCGCATCCCAGCATTGGCCGAAGTGTCGATCGGACATGGGTTGACAGCCGATGCGTTGGAGTATGGCATGGCCGCAACGGTCAGGCGGTTTCTGAAGGCTTGTGGCTGGTAGAGAAAGGCGAGCCGATAGGCCATGCGTTCCGGGCACGGCAGCGCGTCCTTTCCATCCCGCAGCGTCGAGCGCCGCACGTCTATGGGAGTGTCGTCCATGGCTCTTGCCCACGCCGGTAGCGAGGCAGAACCCATCGAACAATCCAGCCACTCCAAGGCCGAACAGCACAGCACCAGAGTTTTGATGCTGGGCGCGTTGGGCGTGGTTTACGGCGATATCGGCACGAGCCCAATCTACGCGTTTCGGGAAGCGCTGCACGCATCGTCGGGACCGGTAGCGCGCAACGACGTCCTTGGCGTGCTGTCGCTTATCGTCTGGGCGCTGACGATCATCGTCACGATAAAGTACGTCGCTTTCGTGCTCAGAGCCGACAACAAGGGTGAGGGCGGCACGCTGTCGCTGATGGCGCTTGCGCGCAACGCTTATCCAAAGGGAGCCCGGTTCATTCTGGGGATCGGACTTTGCGGCGCGGCGCTGTTTTTCGGCGACGCCATCATAACGCCGGCCATCTCCGTGCTTTCGGCGGTCGAGGGCCTGGAAGTGGTGACCCCGACGCTGGAAACTTATGTTGTTCCGATCACGCTGATCATCCTGGCAATGCTTTTTGCCGTGCAACGCTTTGGCACCGGCAGGGTGGCGGCCGTGTTCGGACCGGTGACGGCAGCGTGGTTCCTGGCGATCGGTGCCGCCGGGGTCTACCATCTGCTGGACGACCCGTCGGTCCTGCTGGCGATCAATCCCTATTACGCGGTCGCTTATCTGGCCAATACGCCCACCGGTGCGTTCGTCACGGTCGGGGCTGTGTTCCTGGCGGTCACCGGGGCCGAAGCCCTTTATGTCGATCTCGGCCATTTCGGCCGCAGGCCAATAGTGCTGGCGTGGTTCTCCGTCGTGTTCCCTTGTCTGCTCCTCAACTATTTCGGACAAGGGGCGTTCGTCCTGGCCAATGGCGGCAAACCCACCAATCCGTTCTTCCAAATGCTGCCTGATTGGGCCCTGATGCCCATGGTTGGCCTGGCGACGGCAGCGACGGTGATCGCCAGCCAGGCGGTGATCTCCGGCGCGTTCTCGCTGACTCGCCAGGCGGTACAGCTCAATCTGCTGCCGCGCATCGAGGTGCAGCATACTTCCGAGATGCAATCCGGCCAGATCTACATGCCGCGGGTCAATCTGGTGGTCGCGCTGGGCGTGATGTTGCTGGTTGTCGGCTTTGGCAGTTCGAGTGCGCTGGCTTCCGCCTATGGCATTTCGGTGACTGGCGAAATGCTTATGACGACCATCCTGCTGTTCGTGGTGATGCGGTTCCGGTGGAAATGGCAGCTTGCACTGGCGGCCGCGCTCACACTGCTGTTCGGCACGATCGATACCGGATTTTTCCTCGCAAACGTCGTCAAGATCCTCGAAGGCGGGTGGGTGTCGATCACGGTCGCCTGCGGCATGGGGCTGATCATGTCCACATGGATACGCGGCACCCGCTATTTGTTCGACAAGACGCGCCGGAACGAGATCCCGCTGGATTTCCTCGCCGGCAATCTGCTGAAGAAGAAGCCGCATCTGGTGTCGGGCACCGCGGTGTTCCTGACCAGCGATCCGCTGAGCGCGCCGACCGCGCTGATGCACAGCCTGAAGCACTACAAGGTGCTGCACGAGCAGAACGTCATCCTTTCGGTGGTGACGGCACCGCAGCCGGTTGTGCCCGACAGCGAGCGCGTCAAGATGGAAATGGTCAACGAGCTGTTCATGCGGGTGACGCTGACCTTCGGCTACATGGAGCAGCCCAACATCCCGCGTGCGCTGGCGATCTGCCGCAAACAGGGCTGGAAGTTCGACATCATGACGACGTCCTTCTTCCTGTCGCGGCGCTCTCTCAAGGCCTCGCCCAATTCCGGCATGCCGGTCTGGCAGGACAAGCTGTTCATCGGGCTGGCGCGCTCGGCGGCCGATGCAACGGAATATTTCCAGATCCCGACCGGACGCGTCGTCGAGATCGGGACGCAGGTGGCTATTTAAAAACGTGTCCGTTGCGACATTCCAGGTGGTCTGCCGATCGGACTGAGTCTGCCAAGTCGTGGAGGGCTCGCAATATCGGGACGGAGCCATTACGTGACGGCACTTGATATTGCAGCGCAGCAAGCGTAGAGCACCGCCCGCTTACCGGAGTGTCGTCCATGGCCCTTACCAATGCTGGTAACGAGGCAGAACCTGTCGAACAATCCAGCCATTCTGAGGTCGAGCAGCACAGCACCAAGGTGCTGATGCTGGGCGCGCTCGGCGTGGTTTACGGCGATATCGGTACCAGCCCGATCTATGCATTTCGCGAGGCGTTGCACGCATCGGCCGGTGGCAACGTCGCCAACCGTGGCGACATCCTCGGTGTGTTGTCGCTGATCATCTGGTCGCTGACGATCACCGTCACCATCAAATACATCATGTTCGTGCTCCGCGCCGACAATCGAGGCGAGGGCGGGGTGCTGTCGCTGATGGCGCTGGCGCGCAACAGCTTCCCGACGCGCTCGGCGGTGATCCTCGGCATCGGCATCGTCGGCGCGGCGCTTTTTTTCGGCGACGCAGTCATCACGCCGGCGATCTCGGTGCTATCGGCGGTCGAAGGTATGAACGTCGTCACGCCGACATTCCAGCCCTATGTGGTGCCACTGACACTGGCCATCCTGGCGATCCTGTTTGCGGTACAGCGATTCGGCACCGGCGGCGTAGGTTTGGTGTTCGGGCCAGTCACCGCGCTGTGGTTCCTGGCCATCGGCCTTTCCGGCATTAACCACATCATCGCCGATCCGGAAATCCTGCTGGCGATCAGCCCGCATTACATCGTGTCGTTCCTGGTCAACTCGCCCGATGTCGCCTTCGTCACGGTTGGTGCGGTCTTCCTCGCCGTCACCGGCGCCGAGGCGCTCTATGCCGACCTCGGCCATTTCGGCCGCAAGCCGATCGTACTCGCCTGGCTGGCAATCGTGTTTCCTTGTCTGTTGCTCAACTATGTCGGGCAAGGCGCCTTCGTGCTGGCAAATGGCGGCGTTGTCGGTCATCCATTCTTCGAGATGAACCAGGGCTGGACGCTTATTCCGATGGTCGTGCTGGCGACGGCGGCGACCGTCATCGCCAGCCAGGCGGTGATCTCCGGCGCTTTTTCGCTGACCAGACAGGCGGTGCAGCTCAATATGCTGCCGCGTTTCGTTATCCAGCATACGTCGGAAAAACAGTCGGGCCAGATCTATCTGCCGCGCATCAACCTGATGCTGGCGCTGGTAGTGATGTTGCTGGTGGTCGGCTTCGGCGAATCCAGCCGCCTGGCCTCGGCCTACGGCATTTCGGTGACCGGCAACATGCTGGTGACGAATGTGCTGCTTTTTGTTGTGATGACGCGCATCTGGAAATGGCCGCTCGGCGTCGCGATCGCCTTGATGGCCGTGTTCGCCTTCGTCGATACCGGCTTCTTTGCCGCCAACATAGTCAAGGTGTTTGAAGGTGGCTGGGCATCGCTTGCCATCGCCGCAGTTATCGTGATGACTATGTGGACCTGGATCCGCGGCAGCCGCTATTTGTTCGACAAGACGCGCCGGAACGAGATCCCGCTGGATTTCCTCGCCGGCAATCTGCTGAAGAAGAAGCCGCATCTGGTGTCGGGCACCGCGGTGTTCCTGACCAGCGACCCGCTGAGCGCGCCGACGGCGCTGATGCACAGCCTCAAGCACTACAAGGTGCTGCACGAGCAGAACGTCATCCTTTCGGTGGTGACTGCGCCGCAGCCTGTCGTGCCCGACAGCGAGCGCGTCAAGATGGAAATGGTCAACGAGCTGTTCATGCGGGTGACGCTGACCTTCGGCTATATGGAGCAGCCCAACATCCCGCGTGCGCTGGCGATCTGCCGCAAACAGGGCTGGAAGTTCGACATCATGACGACGTCCTTCTTCCTGTCGCGGCGCTCTCTCAAGGCCTCGCCCAATTCCGGCATGCCGGTCTGGCAGGACAAGCTGTTCATCGGGCTGGCGCGCACGGCGGCCGATGCGACGGAATATTTCCAGATCCCGACCGGACGCGTCGTCGAGATCGGAACGCAGGTGGCTATCTGAGCAAACGGCCGTGCCCTTCGAAGGGCACCGCCATTTGTCAGGCTCAGCTCACCAGAGCCGCCTTGTTTGCTTCAAGAAATTGCTTCAGCGGCCGCGGCTTCCTGCCGGACAGCGTCTCGATCGCGTCCGTCACCATGCTGATGCGGCCGGAGCGTGTGTTGGTGTCGAAGGAAACGATGACAGGCGCGAAACCTTCGGGGACGCCGGCTGCCTTCAATCCCCCGGTCAGCGCTTCGTCCGAAAGCTGGACGACCTCGATCGGCTTGCCGGTAACTTCGGTGACGAGGGCTGCAATCTCGGCCATCGTGTGGGCCTTGGGGCCGGTCAGCGTGTATGTCGTGCTTTCGGTTCCGCTCGAAGCAAGGCTGGCGGCGATCGCCGCGGCCATGTCGTCGCGCGCGCCATGGGCAATGCGGCCGTCTCCGGCGGATGTGTACCACTGCCCCGACGCGATGGCGTGCGGCAGCGCCATGAACAGGTTCTCCTGATACCAGCCGTTGCGGAAGATGGTGTAGGGGATACCGCTCGCCTTGATCGCCTGCTCGGTGCCGTGGTGATCAGGCGCAAACAGTACCGGCGATCCTGGCTCCGGACTGGGCATCGACGTGTAGAGCAGATGCGAAACGCCGGCGCTTTTTGCTGCGGCGACCGCAGCCTCATGTTGCTTCAGGCGCTTGCCCGGAACGGCGAGCTCGTTTGTCGAAATGATCAGAACCCTGTCCGCACCGGTAAATGCACTGGCCAACGACGTGGCGTCGTCGAAGTCGACTGCCCGGATGGTGACGCCTCGGGCTGCCAGATCGGCCAGATTTTCCGGGTTGCGGGTGGCGGCGATGATGCGCTGAGGGGAGACCTTGAGCGTGTCAAGCAGATGATTAATGACGCCGCGGCCAAGCTGGCCGGAGGCGCCGGTGACGAGAAGGGTGTCGGTCATGAGATGTCCTGACGTTGCGCCGGAGCGGCGGGTGCATATGTTAGTCTCAAAAAGAGACCAGCACTAAAATAGGAATTGACCCATCCTCGTAAAGAAGGCAGTTTTGCGGGAGGTAGGCACACCCAGGGAACCAGCCATGGACGGCAAGATCGTCAATCTGAGATCGAAGCTCGAGATATACAAAGCAGGCAGCGGTGGCGGAAACCTTGCGGATTGCCCGGTTCGCGACGTGATCCAGGGCATAAGCAATAAATGGAGTTCACTGTTGATGGAGGCCTTGGCCGAGAAGCCGTACCGCTTCGGCGAATTGCGGCGGCTGGTGCCCGATATTTCACAGCGCATGCTCACCCAGACGCTGCACGATCTGCAGCGCGACGGCTATGTGCATCGCCAGGTGTTCCCGACCAAACCGCCGAGCGTCGAATACAGCCTCACCGATCTCGGGCGCTCGATGTTTGGACCCTTGCATCAGCTGATCCAATGGGCCGAGCTCAATCACGGCGCTGTACGCGAGGCACGGAAGGTTTTCGATGCTGCCGAAGGCTGAGCCTCCAGGCCGAGACGGCGGCTTGATTTAGCGGCGGTGCTGAAGGATTGTCCGGCCTGGGTTGGGGCGGGCAGATGGGCAATTCTCTGGACATCGCGATTGCCGGCGCCGGGCCGGCTGGACTTGCCGCCGCGCTCTATCTCACGCGCGCCGGACATAGGGTCACCATCTTCGAGCGCTTCGACCAGCCACAACCGGTCGGGTCCGGGCTGATCCTGCAGCCGACCGGGCTGATGGTGCTTGCCGATCTCGGCCTGCTCGATGACATTCTGGCGCTGGGCAGCCGCATAGACCGCCTGCATGGTGCAGATGCCAAGACCGGCCGCACAGTGCTCGACGTCCGCTACGATGCCCGGAGTGGCGGCCGCTTCGGGCTGGCGGTGCACCGCGCGGCTCTGTTCGGCGTGCTTTTCCGCGCCGCCCGGCGCCAGGCGCTCACCATTGAGACAGGTATCGAGCTCGAGACGCTGGAAACCGGCGAGCGGGCAACATTGATCTGCGGCAACGGACAACGGATAGGGTCGTTCGACCTGGTAGTGGATGCCAGCGGTTCGCGCTCCAAACTGCGGCGGTGCGTGAACAATCCGGGCGAACCGCGATCGCTCGCCTATGGCGCGTTCTGGGCATCGCTTGGCTGGCGCGGCGAGGGTTTCGACGAGCACGCGCTGCTGCAGCGCTACGACAGCGCGAGCGTGATGATCGGCGTGCTGCCAATCGGCCGGCCCGAGCCGGATGCCCAGAAGATGGCGGCATTCTTCTGGAGCCTCAAGCCGGCGGATGCCGAGCGCGTCTGGGCGGCAGGTCTCGAGGCATGGAAGGCGAGATTGGTCGGGCTGTGGCCTGAATGCGCGGCCTTCATCGACCAGATCGACAGTTTCGAGCAGCTCTCGCTGGCGCGCTATGGCCATCACACGATGAAGACGCCAGCCGGACGGCGATTGGCCGTTATCGGCGACGCGGCCCATTCGACAAGCCCGCAGCTCGGGCAGGGCGCGAACATGGCGCTGCTCGATGCAGCCGCGCTCAACTACGCGCTCATAGGAACGGACCGTATCGATACTGCGCTGGAAGCTTACGTTCGGGCGCGGCGATGGCATGTGCGGGTCTTCCAGACGCTGTCGCTGGTGCTGACGCCGTTTTATCAATCGGATTCGATTGTGATGCCGTTCGTCCGCGACAGGCTGGTGGCGACGCTGGCAAAAGTCCCGCCGGCGCCGCAGTTTCTTGCTTCCATGGTTACAGGAACGGTGCCCAATCCATTCAAGCCGATAGGGCTTGCGGAAGCGCTGTGGCCGGATCGCCTTGGCGGATGATTTCCGAAAGGTGCGAACCCTTAGCCTGCAAGAATGCATGGAGGCGTTGCGGATGATCGGGAGCGACCGCGCCCTTCACGGATGGGCGTTTGCGCAACGCCTCGCGCCACACCTGGACATGCGGCTTTCCGTCCAGGATGCCGAAATCGCCGATCCGGTCGAAGACGTCGAAATAGCGAAAAATCGGGCCGTAGACCGCGTCGACCAGTGAAAAGCGCTCGCCGTCGAAGCATGGCCCAGCCGCGCCGTTCGCCAGTTCCACTCCCAGGCGATCGAACATTGCTGCCAGAGCCCCGCGTTCGGCGATGAAGGCGGCTTCGGTGAGAGCTGAATAGAAGCGGCCGATGGCATTGAGGATTGCCGAGCCGAACTCGATCCAGGCGCGATGCCGGGCACGGGCGTAGGGGTCGGTGGGATGCAGCGGATTGGGCTGGGTTTCCTCGAGGAATTCGAGGATGACGAGCGATTCGAAGATCACCGTTTCCTGGCCGTCATGCTCAACGCGGAGCAGCGGCACCTTGCCGAGCGGCGATATCGCCTTGAACCAGGCAGGCTTGTTGGCGAGATCGACCGTGATGCGCTCGAATGGCACGCCCTTTTCGCGAAGCGAAATCGCCGTGCGCTGCACATAGGGGCAAAGATGATGGCTGACGAGAGTGAGCTTGTCGGTCATCTCACTCCCCCCAGACATAGTTCAAAGCACCGTCCTCGACGCGGGTGGAGAGGAACATCAGGCGGGAGCCCTTCGGCGCCGGGCCTTCGAGGCGATCACCGTTCGCCATGTCGAACGAGGCGCCGTGCCACTGGCAGACGAGCTTCCCGTCCTTGCAGTCGAGCGGGCCACCGAAATGCAGGCAGACGTTGGCGGCGGCGCGGATACGCTCGCCGCTGCGGTAGACATGGACCTCGCGGCCGAAAAACGGAGCGATGAGGCTGCCTGTTTCCGGAATGTCGGCGATCTTGCAGATTTCATGCTTCATCGGAATTGCCTCTCGTGATTGATGCGATTGCATCTATATAGATGCATTTGCATCGATCGTCAAGCTTGATGCAATTGCATCTATCGCCTACGATGCAATCATGACCGGGATTCCTTCACCTCCAGCCATCAAGGCCTGGGCCCGCCTGATGCGGGTTTCGCGCCAGTTGTTGGAAAGAGCCGAGGACGCGCTGAAGGACAGTGGCCTGCCGCCGCTTGCCTGGTACGACATCCTGCACGAGCTTGCCGAGGCGGGCGAGGGCGGATTGCGGCCGTTCCAACTCACCGAGCGCACCCTGTTTGCGCAGTACAACATCTCCCGGCTGCTGGCGCGGCTCGAAGCCGACGGGCAGGTCGAGAAGCTTCCAGTTGCCGATGACGGCCGCGGGCAAACAGTCCGCGTCACAGACAAGGGACGCGAGACGCGCCGCCGCATGTGGGCTGTCTACGGCCGGTCGATCGCGGAGTTGGTCGGCTCCCGGCTTTCCAATGTTGAACTGGACGCGCTGTCAGCTCTGCTTGGGCGCCTGCGAGATCCGCCCGCCCTGGAGTGACACGCCTTCATGACGAAGATGGCGACCGATTGGCGAGGTCAGGCACTGCCCAAGAGGAATGCCAACGTCGCCAGAACGCCAAGCCCGACGCGGACCAGATGCAGATTGCCCCATTTGGCGATCAATGTCCGAGCTTCAGGATTGACGGAGTTCGCGTCCATCGCCTCCAGCAACCTATTTGCCGGCATCATCACCAGCAGCGTCCATGGCCAAGGCAGGATGATCAGCACAGCGCCGGCCAGAAAAGCGAGATTGCCGGTCAGCCACCACGCGACGAGGCCTAGAATACAGGCGATGACGGCGATCGAGGCCTGCATGGCGGCGCCGCGCTTGTAGGAAGGCTGCCATTCCTGCAGCAATGCTTTGTCCTCGAGGCGAAGCCTCGCCGGCTGTTCGGCGACGCTGACGTAGATAGCCGCACCCGCGAACACTGCGGTAACGGTCAACGCAAGCAATCCGGCGAGCATGATCAGTGTCTCCCGTGATGCCCCGCATGGAGCAAGCTACAGAAATAAAGGCTTGCGTCGGGTCGGGCAATACGCCATAAAGCCGAACCGTAACGTACGGTACGCCATCGAGCTCGTATCTGAACTGCGGGTGAGTTCGCGTCCTGAGGAAAAACTGTGTTGCACGCTGTGACCGACATCGAAACCAGCGAGGCGCTGACGGAGCGGCAGAAGGACGTGCTCGACGCCGCCCTTCGCCTGCTGGTCGAAGAGGGCGATCAGTTGACCATGACCGCCGTGGCGCGGCGGGCGAGCTGCTCGAAGGAGACGCTCTACAAATGGTTCGGCGATCGCGACGGGCTGTTGACGGCAACGGTACAATGGCAGGCGTCTAAGGTGCGGGTAGTGCCGGTCGACCGCAAGGGGCTCGACCTCCCTTCGCTGACGGCGAGCCTCGAACGCTTCGCTTCGGACTGGCTCAAGGTAATTTCGAGCGACACCTCGATCGCGCTGAACAGGGTGGCGGTCGGCCATGCTAGTTCGGGGAAGGACGATCTCGGCGCCATCGTGCTGGAGAACGGCCGCTTCGCACTGGCCCGGCGCCTTAAACCGGTGCTGGAGGCAGGCAAGGAAGCTGGTTTCCTCGAGTTTTCCGACGCGGAGACGGCGTTCCGCACCTTTTTCGGGCTGGTCGCCCGCGACGTGCAGATCCGCCTGCTGCTTGGCGACCGGCTGGAATTGACTGATGCGGCGATCGGCGGCGATGCCGTCCGGGCGACGCAGCAGTTTCTCGCTCTTTACGGGGCAAAAACCGGGCCGCAAGGCCTCTGAATTCAAAACGGGAAGGAACAAAAATGCGTGTCTATTACGATCGCGATGCCGATCTCAACCTGATCAAGGGCAAGAAGGTCGCCATCATCGGCTATGGCAGCCAAGGCAGGGCGCATGCGCTCAACCTCAAGGATTCCGGCGTCAAGGACATCGCCGTCGGCCTCAAAGCCGGCTCGGCGACCGCCAAGAAGGTCGAGGCCGACGGGCTCAAGGTGATGAGCGTAGCCGATGCCGCCAAGTGGGCCGACCTGATGATGATGGCCACGCCGGACGAGCTGCAGGCCGACATCTACAAATCCGAGATCGCGCCGAACATCCGCGATGGCGCAGCGATCGCCTTTGCCCACGGCCTCAACGTGCATTTTGGCCTGATCGAGCCCAAAGCTTCGGTTGACGTCGTGATGATCGCGCCGAAGGGGCCTGGCCATACGGTGCGCGGCGAATACCAGAAGGGCGGTGGTGTGCCGTGCCTGGTCGCGGTCAACCAGGACGCTTCGGGCAATGCGCTCGACCTGGCGCTCTCCTATGCCTGCGGCGTTGGCGGCGGCCGCTCGGGTATTATCGAGACCAATTTCCGCGAGGAGTGCGAGACCGACCTGTTCGGCGAGCAGGTGGTGCTGTGCGGCGGCCTGGTCGAATTGATCCGCGCCGGCTTCGAGACACTGGTGGAAGCCGGCTACGCGCCGGAAATGGCCTATTTCGAGTGCCTGCACGAGGTCAAATTGATCGTCGACCTGATCTATGAAGGCGGCATTGCCAACATGAACTACTCGATCTCGAACACCGCCGAATGGGGCGAATATGTCTCGGGCCCGCGCATCATCACCGCCGAGACCAAGGCCGAGATGAAGCGCGTGCTGAAGGATATCCAGACCGGCAAGTTCACCTCGGAATGGATGCAGGAATACCGCGCCGGCATGTCGCGCTTCAAGGGCATCCGCCGCAACAACGACAGCCACCAGATCGAGGAAGTCGGCGCCAAGCTGCGCGCGATGATGCCGTGGATTTCGAAGAACAAGCTGGTTGACAAGGCCAAGAACTGAAGGACGTCCACGTTCGTTTCGTTACCCGTCCTCGGGCTTCGCCCTGCGGGCGCGTGGGAATTTCCATGAACAAGCTGGTCGACAAGGCCAAGAACTGATCGCAATTTCATTGCCGATCAAGAAAGGCCGGCGGAGCGATCCGCCGGCCTTTTCGCATCAAGATCGTGTGGTTTCCAGGCTTCTGGACAGGCGCACTATCCTCATCACCGTGATATGCCTGTGCGGGGCATGGCACAAAAGTGCCAAGGGGGTGAGAGTTGGAACTCAAATTTCTGTTGATCGGGTTTGCCTGCGCGGTTGCCGGCATGCTCTCCCTCGTCACCTTGCTGAAATGGTGGGAGGTGAGGGCGGTCAGCCGCTGGTCTCCGACGCCGGGAAAAATCATCTCGTCGCGGGTCGAGGCCCGCGAGGTGACCAGTTCGGGATCCGGTTCGGACAGCAGAGGGTCGACCGAAATCCGCAACTTCCCGGCAATCACCTTCGAATACAAGGTGAACGGCAAGACATTTCGCAGTTCGCACTACAGCGTGCAGGAGAACCTTGGAAACTTTGCAGTGGCGGAAACCCTTGCGAAATTTCCAAACGGGGCCGGCGTAACCGTCTTCTACAATCCGGCCGATCCAGCCAAGGCGGTGATCGAACGCACCATGCCCGACGGCTCCTTCAAGTTCATGGTCCAGCTTTCGGCCGGGCTGGTGGTCGGCGCGCTTGTATTGGTCTTCTCCGTCGGCGGCGTCCTCGAAGCGATCCGGCCGTTTTTGCCCAGGCCGCAGAACCTCGGCGCCGCTGCCCTGCTGCTTTTCATGGGATTGTTTGTCCTGCGCATGGGCTTTGCCCAGAAGTCACTTGCGGAACAGGCGGCCAAATGGCCGATCACGGCAGGACGCATCGATGCTTCGGGCCTGCAGAAATTCGAGACCCGCGACAGGTCCGGAGGCGGCTATCGGCCCTGGCGGACAGTCTTCAAATCCCGCGTCGTCTACAGCTATAGCGTCGCCGGCCAGCGCTACGCCGCCGATCGCATCGCGTTCGGCGCAAACGTGACGGCTTCGCTGCCGAGCCTCGTCAGCGGTCGATCGCAGCGCTACCTCCAGGGCGACAAGGTCGAGGTCCACTACGATCCCGACAACCCGGTTGCAGCGGTTCTCGAATGCAGGGTGAGCGGGCTCTGGCTCCTGTGGGTCTGCGCAGTTGGCCTCCTCGGTGGAGCCGCGCTGCTGGTAGGCGTCATCTGAAGCTGCTGTCCTAGGCTGCATATCCAGCGGAAAAAGACGCCTGTCTTCAGCATCTGACAAGAACTCCGCTGTCGAAGCCAGGCCATGTCAATCTCACCGTCGCCCCGTCGACCACAATATGGATGACACGGGAGAACGGCTCTTCGGCCGACGGGTCGGATCCGTAGCATTGGCTGGCCCGAGCCACCCAGCCCGTAGGCGTCTTGAGAAACGATGCGTGTTCGCAGCCGAGAGCAGGGACCGACAGCGCGTCGCGGTACAATGTGTAGACAGTCTGGCGTTGAACATCCGCAACGGCGGTACAGTTCGATCTGTCCCCGGACCATGTGCCCACATAGGGTTCCGTGGCAAAGGCGCTGCCGCACGTAAATGTTAAGATCGAAATGAGCATCAAGAGATTTCGCATCATCGATTCTTTCTTTTCGACGCGGCCTTGGGCCATGCTAAAGCATCGATGCTCAAACTTCACAATGATGCTGCTCCAAGGGACTTAAATGATCATCCGCAAAGCAGCAGCTATTTTTCTGAGCATGCTGAGCCTGTTGCAAGCAGCGAACGCAACAGAATGTTCGCTCAGCCATGCGACCTATCGCGAGCCGCGTTCGGGAGCGACGATACAGTTCCGGCCAACCAACAACGAGCCGGCCGCGCTGACGACCGAGGTCTTTTCGTTGATCGTGCCCAATACCGACATTCGTCTGCCGTCGGACATTACCTGGACCAATGGCAAGTACTCCTTTCCTGTGGGCACGATCCGGCACACCTGCACCGACGACGATCGTGAGGCTGGTCTCGAGGACGGCACCGGGCTGTGCAGAGTGTGGGATGGGCAAGTCTATGCGTTCAATGCAGGCGGTGCCGAGCAGTTGAATTCCCGCGAAGCCTCGCCGGCACCGGCAGGGTTGCTGTTGCCTGACTTCGGCGCGATTTTTACCGAATGGCCCGATTTCGCCAATGCCAATCCCGACGGTTCAGCCTGGGATGCCTTTACCTTGTCGGGTTGCAGCGATGAATAGCAAGAGACTGCCGGCCTGCATCTGCGCCCTGCCGGTCCTTGTTGCCATGGCAACCGGCGCTCGTGCCGACCAAAGCAAGCCGTCGCGTCCGCCTGTCGACAAATGCGCTTGGGAACGGCTGGCGGACAGGGATGTCGGGCTGGCTGCCTGGGTGCAGCGTTGCGATTTCGGTCTTCGCCGGATTCATTTCGAGCTTGGCGGCAATGCTCTTGCCATCAAATACAGCGACGGCGGGCCGGCCGATCCTGTCGTCGAAGTCTTCGATATGCTGCCTGGCGAGGCCGCCGATGCTGCGTTGCAGCGCATTTTTACGGAGAAGACCGAGAAAGCCATCAGCACACGTTGCGTGCTCATGCCTTACACCGAAGGGGCGACGCCCGCGCGCATCCTCCGGTATGTTTTCAGTCCCAATGCCGCCTATCGTGAGGAATTGAAGACCGTCGCCAACCCTGACGAGGTCGGCGTACCGCCTTGCGGCGAATGGGGCGAAGCCCCGGACGGCATTCAGTATTTCGAGGTGCAATCACCCGAACTGCGAAAGCTTCTATTCGTTCGCGTCGGCCAGGATGAGCCGCTGTTTGACGAGCAGACACTGCGAGTCCTGCCACCCGGATAGCGCCGGGATCTCAGCCGTAGTGCCAACTGGGCTTTGGTTCGGTACCGGTGAACATCACGCCGATACGATCCTCGCGGCGCCAGCGGACCACGGCCTTGTAGGCAATGCCGTCGGTCGGAACATAGAGCAGGAACTCATCGGGCACGCGCGCGTCGATCGAGACCTTCAATTCGGCGCCGCCGGCGTGCATGTTGCGCAGCGTGCATGTGACCTCGGAATTGCTCACGCCGGTCAGGATCGTCGCGCCCTTCAAGACGCGCTGCCGGTGTTTGTCCCTCTGTTCGTCCTCGGCCATCGCACGCAATCCAGCCATTTTTCGCGTCTCGGGCGTTCTGATCGGGAGGATTATTAGACCTGCCTGATAAAAATAGCGTTATCAGCAGTCGGGACTGGGCGATGTTCGCGGTTCCTGGCTGGAAGAAAAAGGCGCCGCGAAGCACGGCGCCGAATGATGCTTGTTGTCGGCCTGCTTACCTATAGGGCGAGTAGCATTGCTGGCGCGGCCCGTAATAGGGCTGGAAGGTGTTGTCCCAGGCGCGGTACGACCGGTAGCGATTGTAACACCATTGGACATGAGCACTGGAAAGCCGCCCTGCGCGATAATAGCGGCGCGGTGGCGGCGCGTCGTAGTAGTTGTAGCTGTTGTACAGGCTGCCAAGGCCGAGGCCCAGGCCCAAGCCAAGAATCGCGGCACCCGCACCATCATCATAGTAGCCGCCGCGGTAATGGCGGCGATGGTGGCGCCAGCGCCAGCTGTCGTCCCAGCCGCCATTGTCCCAGTGTCTCGAAAAATGACGGCCGCGGAAATTGTGGGACCGCCATCTCCAATCGTCGCCGCCGTGCCATTGCCGAAAGCCGCGATTGCGCCAACGCCAGATCTGCCTGTCATTGCCGCCTGCCCAATCTTCACGAATTTGCACGATGTCGGCAGCGTTGCCCGCCACCGGCAGCAGGGGTTTGGGCATCGGCCCGGCAAGCGACGGGGCCGAGAGGCTGGCGATCAGACCGAGGGCCATCAGCCCGGATCTGACGGAAGATAAAAAGAGCGGTTTCATCGCACTCTCCGAAATTCAGGCCCCACGCCCAGAAACCTCGGGGAAGGGCCTATTGATGGAACTTTCCATCTGAACGGAAGATGAACAAAAAGGTTCCGTCAACCATGGCGAGCGCGCGATCAATCAGAGCCGCCTGGTTTCTGCGCCCTTGTTTTCGGGCGCGCTTGCGGGCAAAGCTCAAAGCCATGTCGCTGCGCCTTGCCACCTTCAACGTCGAAAACCTAATGAACAGGTTTGATTATTCCGGATACCGCAATCAGCTCAACGAAGATCGCACACTGGCGCTTTTCGACATCCAGAGCGAGGCCGAATACAAGATGCTCGAGCAGGCGCGGGCGATCGCGCAATCCGACGACACGCGCCAGTTGACGGCGCTGGCGATCGCGGCCACCCGCGCCGACATCATCTGCATGCAGGAAGTCGACAATATCGAGGCGCTGAGGGCCTTCGAATATGGCTATCTGTTCAAGATGGTGGGGCAAGGCTACCGGCAGAAATACACCACCGCCGGCAATGATTCGCGCGGCATCGACGTCGCCGTGATGATGCGCAACGAGACCGCGCAGGGCCAGCCAATCGAATTCGTGCGCATGACTAGCTACGCCTATGTCACGTTCGAGCAATTCGGCCTGCACACGGCGGAATTGGCAGCGCTTGGTCACCAGGCCAATGAACGCATCTTCCGACGCGACTGCCTGGAAATCGATCTGACGGTCGCTGGCGCGCCGTTGACGCTGTATCTCGTGCATTTCAAGTCGATGGGCTCGCCCCGTAACGGCCTCGACGGCCGCGAGGCGACAATGCCGCTGCGCATCGCCGAGGCGCAAGCGGTGCGCCGGATCATCGAGGAGCGCTTCGGTAAGGATAATGCCGCCGACAAGCGCTGGGCAATCTGCGGCGACATGAACGACTACCGGCAGCGCGTGAAGATCACTGGCGATGTTTTCGACGGCCATCGCTTCGAGGTGATCGACGAGACCCGGTCCTGCATCGACGTGCTCACTGCCGGCGGTTTTTGCGAAAACACGGTCGAGCGGCGGCCGGAAATGGACCGCTGGACTTTCTATCACACGCGCGGACCGGAAGAGCGGCATCTCTGCCAGCTCGACTACATCCTTTTGTCGAGGGCGCTAGCCAGGCAGAACGCCACCGCCGTTCCCGATATCATCCGTAGCGGGCAGCCTTGGCGCACCATATTTCCGGCGGGCCAGGAGGTCGAGCGCTTCCCACGCGCCGGGTGGGACCGGCCGAAGGCATCCGACCATTGCCCAGTAGCAATTGCCCTCGACATGGTGTGAGACAGGCGTGAGTTTCGATTTGCCGCGCAACGTCATCCTGCCGGTCGATGCCATCGACGTCAGGCTCGATTCCGGCCCGCATCCGTTCGAGCGCGATCATGCCGACGCGATCGCGGCGAACTGGCGGCGTGAGACCGCGGCCAAGCCGGCGCTTTTCGACGGCACCGTGGTGCTGCTTTCCGCTCTCAGCTATCGCGACAATCGCCTAGTCGGCCGTTGCCATGCGGTGCGTTATTCGACCTTCATGCTTTGGCGCAGCAATCGACAGGTGCCTGGCGCCGAACATGCCTACGCGCACGCCATGCTGGTCGCCGGCGACAACGCGTTGGTGGCGATCCGTATGGCACCGCATACGGTCAATGCCGGGCGCGTCTACTTCGCCGCCGGTTCGTTCGAGCCAACCGATTTCCGCGACGGCATTGTTGACGTCGACTTCAACATGATCCGCGAGGTACTGGAGGAAACCGGGCTCGATCTATCAGGTGCGACACGCGGCAGGCGCTATTACGCCCTGTCGACGGCAACCGGCACGGTGATCTTTCGCCGCTACCGCGAGACGGCCTCCGCCGACGACCTGGCACAGCGGATCAGTGCATTCGTCGCCGCCGAATCAGAGCCTGAAATCGAAGGCCCCGTCATCATCCGCAATGCAGCCGACCTGCCGGACGGGCTGATGCCGCATATGAGACCGCTGATCGAATGGCACTTTGCGAGCGAGCAAGGTTTCCAACTCTAACGTCGTAGCCTACCTTCAATAGCCTTGCGGTCGTTGCGGGCGGCAACAAAATACAACAGCACGCCGAGACCCAGGAGCGCGCCCATCGCCGTTCCCATCGTCTGCCCAATTACCTGCTGGAAGTCAGCGGTGACGCGATCGGGGTTGTCCATCCCATAAAGGATCAAATTCCACCAAAGCCCTGCCAAGGCGGCTTCGACGATCACAATCGCCAGAGCCAGTCGCGCTTTCTTGCTCATCCATTGTTCCCCCCTTAGTCCCCAACAGCATTGTTATCATTGCAGAATGTGCTGCGACAAGGGCAGGTTGCATAAAAAATTGGCAGCGTCTGGAGGCGACACTTGCTGCAATGCCTATTCATGCCTCAGCGCGTCGATCGGGTTAAGCCGCGCGCCGCGCAGCGCCGGGAAGAAGCCGAACACCATGCCGATCAGCGCGGAAAAGCCGACCGCAAGCAGGATGACCGCCGGGCTTGGCGCAAACGGGATCGTCAGCGTTAGCGAGGCGAGGCCGGCCAGCGCCAGGCCGATCAGGATGCCGATGATGCCGCCAAGCAGCGACAGCACGGTTGCCTCGACCAGAAACTGGATGAGGATGTGCTTTTCGTGGGCGCCGATGGCGAGCCTGATGCCGATCTCGCGCGTGCGCTCGGTTACCGACACCAGCATGATGTTCATAATGCCGATGCCGCCGACGAGCAGGCTGACGCCGGCGACGGCGCCGAGCATGCCAGTCATGGTGGTGGTCGCGCTGGCCATGGCATCGGCGATCTGGGTCATGTCGCGGATCGAGAAATCATCGTCGCGGTCGGGCGTGATGCGGCGTGTGTCGCGCAAGATGTCCTCGACGCGCTGCTGCAGCACCGTGGTTGGCGTACGGTCGTCGGCGGCGACATAGATCGAATCGATGTCGCGATTGCCGGCAATGCGACGCTGATAGGCGGCGAGCGGCATCAGCACGACATTGTCCTGGTCCTGGCCGAAACCGGTATAGCCCTTCGGTTCGAGCAAGCCGATGATCTTGCAGGAAGTGCGGTTGACGCGGATGATCTCGCCTTCAGGGTCGCCGGCGCCGAAGAACTGCTGGCGCACCGTCTCGCCGATGAGGCAGACGCCGGTCCCCGAGCGGGTTTCCGAATCGCTGAACGGACGGCCCGAAACCAGCTTCCAGTCGCGGGCATCGAGATAGACGCTGTCGGTTCCGGTGACGCCCGAGGTCAGGCTTTCGGTGCCGAAAATGACGCGCACCTGCTTTTGCGACGCCGGCGAGATGGCACGCGCGCCGTCCAGATGCGCGACAAGCGCTGCGAGATCTTTGTCGCCCAGCGGTCGGACGACCTGATCGAGCCCTCCAGGTCCGCCAGGCCCGGCCGGACGGCCGGAACGGATGACGAGCAGATTGCTGCCGAGCTTGGAAATGTCGGATTTGACCTTCTCGGTGGTGCCCGAGCCGATGGTCAGCATGGCGATGACGGCGGCGACGCCGATGACGATGCCGAGCAGCGTCAGGAACGAGCGCAGCACGTTGCGGCGGATGGAGCGGAGCGAGAGGCGAACGGTTTCCCAGATCATGGCTAGGCCATCTCGAGATTGGCTGTGTCCAAGGCGACATGGCCATCGAGGAAACGGATCGTGCGCTGCGCATAGCCGGCAACATCGGCTTCGTGCGTGACCATGGCGATAGTCAGCCCGAGCTCGCTGTTCAGCTGCGTCAGGAGTTCCATGATCTCGTGCGTGCGTGCGGTGTCGAGATTGCCGGTCGGCTCGTCGGCAACGAGCAGCGTCGGCCTGGTGACGATGGCGCGGGCGATCGCCACGCGCTGCTGCTGGCCGCCGGACAGCTCGGCTGGCGTATGATGCTCGCGGCCGACAAGGCCGACCTCGGCAAGCGCCTGCATGGCAAGGCCGCGACGCTCGCGGGCACCAACGCCGCGGTAGATCAGCGGCAGTTCGACATTCTCCGCCGCCGTGGTGCGCGGCAAGAGGTTGTAGCCTTGGAAGACGAAGCCGACATAGAGGTTGCGCAGTACGGCGCGGCGATTGCGATCGAGACGGCCGGCGTCGATGCCTTCGAAGCTGCAGGTCCCAGCGGTCGGCGTGTCGAGGCAGCCAATGATGTTCATGGCCGTCGATTTGCCCGAACCGGACGGGCCCATAATGGCGATGAATTCGCCGCGCCTGATGGCGAGGTCGACGCCGGCCAGCGCATGCACCCGGGCTTCGCCCTGGCCATAGCTTTTCCAGACCTTGTCGAAGCCTATGAGGGTGGTCGCGCCCGATGCCACGATCAGCTCCGCTGCTGCGAGGCGGTAATGACTTGCGCGCCTTCCTCCAGGCCGGAGACGATCTCGGTCAGTTCTCCGTCTGTCGAGCCGACCCTGACGTTGACCGGATGCGGCCGCCCATTCTCCAGCACGTAGAGCGTGCGCGAGCCGTCGGTGGGCTTCGCCGCCGCCTGGTGCTGGCGGTTGCCGCCGGGGCGTCCCATGCGGCCGGTGAACAGGTCGGTGAGGCTCCAGCCGCGCTCCGCCGTCTGCGCCGGCCGGTAGCGGAAGGCGATCGATGGCACGGTGAGCACGTTCTTGGCCTGCTTGGTGACGACCGAGACGGTGGCTGTCATGCCGGGCCGCAAAAGAAGCTCGCTATTGTCGACGTCGAGCCTTGCATCATAGGTAACGACACCGTCGGTGGTGACCGAGGCATAGGAAATGTCGCGGATTTCGGCGTCGAATGGCCGTTCGGGGAACGCGTCGACGGTGAAGCGCGCATGCTGGCCGGGTTTGACGGCGCCGATATCGGCCTCGTCGACCGCAGCCTTCAATTCCATGTTCTTCAAATCCGCGGCGATGACGAACAGCACCGGCGCCTGCAGCGAGGAGGCGACCGTCTGGCCGGGGTCGACCGAGCGCGTCAGTATGATGCCGTCGATCGGAGCGTAGATGGTACTCTTGGCAAGATCCGTCTGTTGCGCCTTGAGATCGGCATTGGCCATGGCGAGGTTGGCTTTGGCGATATCAAGCGCCGCCTTCGAGCGGTCGCGGGTGGCGGTTGCCGCTTCGAGCGACTGGTCCGTCGCCATGCCGCGCTTGGTCAGTTGCGCCGCGCGCACCAGCGCCTTTTCGTTTTCGGCCAGGGTCACGGTGGCGTCCTCGACGCTCGCCGCCGCTGCCTTGGCGGAGGCCTGGGCGCGCTCGATCTGCACCTCCAGCTTTGCGGTGTCGAGCGCGGCCAGCACATCGCCCTTCTTCACCAGCTGGTTCTCGTTGACCGAAACCGAGCGGACGACGCCGGAGAGTTCGCTGGAAATATCGACCTGGGTGAGAGGCTGCAGCGCGCCGGTAGCCGAAACGGCGACGGTAAGGTCGGCCATGGCGGCCAGTGTCGTGGTATACTCGATCTTGGCGGGCGAGCCCGCATACCACTGGTAGCCGACGACACTCGCGGCGACGGCAAGCAGTGCGAACACTGCGTAACCCCAACCGCGACGGCGTTTTGTCTTCAGGCCCTGGTGGTCGAGCCCGAGCGCCGTCTCGATGGCGGAAGCGGATTCCGTCTTTGGCAGATTGACAATCTGGTCCACGCCGGACCCCTATGTTCAGTGATATCCCATCGGTGCACAAATCAGGCCTTATGGTTCAAAATTCAAATTAAATTTCGCTCATGTTTGGAATGAGGCAGAGGACTTACTGAGATGCAGCCGCGGAATTACTTGCTTTACGACGTATTCACCACCAACTGGCTGGCCGGCAATCCGCTGGCCGTGGTGCTCGACTGTGATGGGCTGGACGTTGCGACGATGCAGGCGGTGGCGCGCGAGTTCAACCTGTCCGAAACCGTCTTCGTGCTGCCGCCGGACAACCCGAAGCACCGGGCCCGCATCCGTATCTTCACGCCCGATTATGAAATGCCGTTCGCCGGCCACCCAACCGTCGGCTCGGCGATAGCGCTCGCCGAAATTGCGGGAGAGGCCGCCGGCATCTTCGTGCTCGAGGAGAATATTGGCCCGGTGCGCTGCGCTGTCAGCAAGCACGACGGTTCGACCTTTGCCGAGTTCGACCTGGCGAAACTGCCGGCGCAGCTGGCATTGTCGGCCGATCCCGAGGCGATCGGCGCGGCCCTTGGCCTTGGGCCGCACGAGATCGGCTTCGAGAACCACCGCGTTTCGTTCTGGTCGGCGGGCGTGCCCTACGTGACCATCCCCGTCGCCAATCTGGAGGCGGCCGCCCGGATCAGGCTGGACAACCAGGCCTGGTCGGAGCTCGCACCACGCAAGAGCGAATGGGCCTTCGCCAGCCCCTATGTCTATTGCCGCGAGACGGTGCATCACGACAGCGCCTTCCATGTCCGCATGATGGTGCCCGGCAATCCGTCCTACGAAGACCCGGCGACCGGCTCAGCGGCGGCCGCCTTCGCCGGCGCGATCATGCATTTCGACGGCCCGACGGACGGCGTTTCACAACTGTGGATCGAGCAGGGGCTGGAGATGGGCCGGCCTTCGCGCATTCGCCTCGAACTGAATGTCGAAGGCGGCAAACTGGCGGCCGCCCGCATCGGCGGCCATGCGGTGAAGGTGGCTGAAGGCAGGCTTTTTGTTTGACGGGCGCGGCACTTCGGCGATTTGTCGGGAAATGAATCCCACGGGGCTGGACATGGCGGATATCGGCGGCTATATGCCCGCCAACGCCGGTTTTGCCGGCCGAGTGGGTGCGTAGCTCAGTTGGTAGAGCAGCTGACTCTTAATCAGCGGGTCCACAGTTCAATCCTGTGCGCACCCACCAAAAATCTCCAGGATTTGGTGGAAGGACCTTAACGAGCTGGGAACGCGAGACGGCGTTTTGCAGGTTTGCACGTATCAGCCAGCTGCGGTCGGCTCGCCCGACTATTGGATGGTGGGCCTCAGATAGGTCAGGATTGCTCGCGTTATGGCTATCACGCCGTCGACGGCATCGAAGTTTGTTTTGCTCTTGCCTGCGATCCATTCGAGTTCAGGATGCCTGGGCAGTCGAAGTGCATTGAATAGCGCCTCGCCCGAGAGACCGCCCAGTCCAAAGGATGTAGGTTCATCGTCTGCGTAGTAAGGAAAGTGAAAATCCAGCCGGATAGGCCCACCATATCCAAGCTTAAAGGTCATTGTGACTGTAACATCGTGACCAAATCTGTTCTCAAAAATTCCGCAGAACCTAAGGTCCTTGGCATCATAGCTATGCCACTGCGTCGATAATCCCAAAGAATCCCCAAGCCCTGAGGGTATGCGCTTTCAGTTCTTTGCGATTGGGGAATTTTGCCTCTTCAGGATCGTAGGGAAGCGGTGGATCGATGTAGTCTGTCTCGGTTCGCCAATCTTCCGCGGCGCTGCGAAGATCTTCAAAAATCTGAACGATTCTCGGGTCTGTCTGCTCGCCAGAAAAGATTGAGATTCGCCATTGAGAAATCATCTCGCATAGCTCTTCGACCGTATGGCCCGATCGCTCTGCCCAATCCTCGGTGGCGAGTATCCACGGCGAATTGTATTTCAGCCCGGCAAAGGCGCCGCTCTTGCTATCGAAATCTCTGATGATCCGAGCAAGAATATCGCGAAGCCCCTGTTTGGGGTCTCCGAAGATCTGTGAGCGTTTGTTCATCAACGCGATCCGCGCTTGGCTCCGCCTTACTTCTCCGACACGCCGGCCTCGGCGAAGCTTGCCATGCGGGCATGGCATTCGAGCGCCGAGCGGACGATGTTGACCGCCAGGCAAGCGCCGGAGCCTTCGCCGAGACGCATGCCGAGATCAAGCAGCGGCGGCAGACCGAGCGCTTCGAGCAGGCGGCGGTGGCCGGACTCGGCCGAGACATGAGCGGCCATGGTGTGGGCAAGGCCGGCAGGATGCAGCCCGGCCAAGGGTGCCGCGGCGGCGGTGCAGACGAAGCCGTCGAGCAGCACCGGCACGCCGAGATGGCGCGCCGCCAGTGTAGCGCCCAAGATCGCCGCAAGCTCGCGGCCGCCGAGGGCTGCCGCTACCTTCAGGGGATCGCCCAGCGCCGGGGCGTGGCGCTTCAGGCCGGCCTCAATGGCGACGATCTTGCGCACGAGGCCGGCGTCGTCGACGCCGGTGCCACGCCCTGTCCATCGCTCCGCGCCGCCGCCGAACAGCGCGGTCGAGATGGCCGCCGCCGGCGTGGTGTTGCCGATGCCCATTTCGCCGAAGCAGACGAGGTCGAGTTCCTTGCTGATCGCGTCGTAGCCCGCGGAGACGGCGGCGAGGAAGGCCTCGTCGTCCATCGCCGGCTCTTGCGTGAAGTCGCCGGTCGGGCGGTCGAGGTCGAGCGGGATGACGTCGAGTTCGGCGCCGGCAATGCGGGCAAGCTGGTTGATGGCAGCACCCCCACCGGCGAAATTCGCCACCATCTGCACGGTGACCTCCGACGGGAAGGCCGACACGCCTTGCGCGGTGACGCCGTGGTTGCCGGCAAAGACGAAAACCTTGACGCGGTCGAGCTTTGGCATGTCGCGGCCCTGCCAGCGCGCCAGCCAGGCGGCTACTGTCTCCAGCCGGCCGAGGCTGCCTTGCGGCTTGGTCAGCGTGTCCTGGCGCCGGGCGACGGCATTTGCGGCGGCATCGCTGCCAGTGGGCAGGTCGAGGCAGGCGGCGCGCAGTTCATCGAGCGATTTGAAAGGCATGGGGGCAAAATCTCCGAAACAGAGTCAGGAAAGGGAAACGGAAGCGACGAGCAGGATTGCGATCTCGCCCAGCTGCTGAAGGGCGCCGACGGTGTCGCCGGTCTGGCCGCCGACCTGGTTCAGGCAAAGCGCGCGGAAGGCGGCGAATAACAGACCGAGCAGGATGATCGCGAAAACGGCAGCGCCGAACCCAAGCGCCAGCAGCGCGATCGCACCGAGTACGGTACCGATACCGGCGGTTTCGGCCGTGACTGCGCCTGCATCAATCGAGAGGCCGTCGCTGCGGGCCGGTGGCAGCAGGTGCATGAAGGCGGGGGGCAGGCCGCGCGACGCGGCATGCGCGGCAATGAGGGCCCAGAAGACATGAGCCGGGCCGGCGAATCCAGAGAGCACGCTCCAGCGGATCAGCAGCGAGACAGCAAGTGCACAAGCGCCGTAGGCACCGATGCGGCTGTCGCGCATGATCTCCAGCTTTTTGTCGCGTGTCTTGCCGCCGCCAAATCCGTCGGCGACATCCGAAAGCCCGTCCTCATGCAGGCAGCCGGTAGCGAGCAAGATCGCGGCAAGGGCCAACGCTGCAGCAGGGCCAGCGGCGAGGCCGAGCCTCGTGCCGCCGGCGTAGACCAGCGCACCGACCAGAGCGACGGCGAGACCGGCAACGGGTGCAGCCCAGATCGCAGCGGCAAGGCTGCGGCCACGGAAGTCGGCTCTCGGCAGCGGCAGCCGGGTAAAGAAGACGAGGCAAAGCGCGATATCATCGAGAATTTGCTGTTGCGAGGCCTTCATCCGCCCCTCGCAATGGCATGGAAGAACGTGCCGCTGACATTGCCGCGCCGGTAGCCGGAGGCGCCGAGCGGATTTCCTTGACCGTCGGCGAGGTCGGCCAGCGGCTCGTCATTGCCGGTCGCAATCATCTGCGCGTAGTGGAATTCATGGCCGCGGATCAGCGTGCCTTGGCTGCCGAGCGGACAGCCGGACCGCAGCCGCGCCTCGCGGTAGCCGAGATTCATCTTGCGCTTGGCGAAGCTGGTCGAATGGCCGAGGAGGCCAAGCATCCGATGCGTCTCGCCCGACGCGTCCTCGAGCGCTTCGCCCAACACCATGAAGCCGCCGCACTCGCCATGCACCGGCCGCGTGGCGGCGAACCGCGCCATGCCGGCCCTGAAATTCGCCGCGGCCGCGAGGCGGCCGGCATGAAGCTCGGGATAGCCGCCGGGCAGCCAGCAGACATCGCAATCGTCGCCTGGCGCCTCATCGGTGAGCGGCGAGAACGGCACGATTTCGGCGCCGGCCTTGCGCCAATGCATGGCGACATGCGGATAGAGGAAGGTGAAGGCGGCGTCCTCGGCGAGTGCAATGCGCTGGCCGGGGGGAGGCAGCGCATCGCCGAAATTGCCCGGCGCGGGCGTGAATGGCGCCGCCAGCGCCATGATGGCCTCGAGGTCGAGCGAGCGCTCGACCATGTCGGCCAGCCGGTCGAGATGCGCCACCAGATTCTCATATTCGCCGGCCTGGACGAGGCCGAGATGGCGCTCGGGCAGGTTGAGCGAGGGATCGCGCAGGATGGCGCCGACGACAGGCAGGCCAAGTGCCTCGATGGCATCGCCGCATAGCCGGCGGTGGCGCTCGCTGCCCAGCCGGTTGAGCACGACCCCGGCCATGCGCACATCGGGGTCATAAATAGCAAAGCCCTTGGCGACGGCCGCCGCCGTGGTCGACTGGCCGGAAACGTCGAGCACCAGCAGCACCGGCAGGCCGTAGAGTCGGGCAAGGTCGGCGGCCGAGCCGGAACGGCCTGGAGCAGCCGGAATCCCGTCGAACAGGCCCATGGCGCTTTCGAGGAAGATGAAGTCGGCATCTTCGGTCGCTTCGCCGGCCAGCGCGTTGAGCAGGGCGGGCGGCATTGCCCAGCTGTCGAGATTGATGCCGGACAAGCCGGTGGCGGCGGTGTGGAAGCCAGGATCGATATAGTCCGGGCCGGATTTGGCGCCGCGCACTTTCAGGCCGCGCCGGGCAAGTGCGCGCAAAATGCCGATGGTGACGCTGGTCTTGCCCGAGCCCGAGCGCGGCGCGCCGATGATGATGGCGCGGGTCATGGCTCACCCGCCAGTGCCGCGCGCATCGCGACAATACCGCCGACGACGATCAGCGCCGGCGAGGTCAGACCGGCGGCCGCTGCCTCTTCCGCAATCGTGGCGAGCGTGGCGACGACGATACGCTCCTGCGGCGTCGTCGCGGCAACGATGACCGCGGCGGGCGTCGAAGGTGGCAGGCCGCCCTCGAGCAGCGAAGCGGCGATCAGCGGCAGGTTGGCCATGCCCATATAGATGACCACCGGCTGGCCGGTGCGGGCGATTGCCGCCCAGTCGAGATCATCATCGGTGCCGGCGGCATGGCCGGTCGCCAGGATCAGCGCCTTGTTGATGCCGCGCATGGTGCCGGGAATGCCGGTCGCGGCCAGCGCGCTGAGGCCGGACGTCAGGCCAGGCAGGATGCGGAACGGGATAGTTTCCCCGGCCAGCGCCAGCGCCTCTTCGCCGCCACGCCCGAAAATATAGGGGTCGCCGCCCTTCAGCCTGACGACGCGCCGGCCCTCGCGCGCCAGCCGGACCAGCAGAGCGGTGATGTCGTCCTGCTTCATCGACGGCTTGCCGCCGCGTTTGCCGGCATAGAACAGTTCCGCGCCCCTGGCGACAGCGACGACTTCTGGCGAGACCAGCGCGTCATAAACCAGCGCGTCGCACTGTCCGAGGGCGGCTAGCACTTCCAGCGTCAGGCAGCCGGGATCGCCAGCGCCGGCGCCGGCCAGCCAGACATGCCCGGGCTCAAGCTGGCGCGGCTTGAAGTTTAGCCGGGTGAGCGCCTGCTCGACCGTAGTGTTTCTGTTGCTGCCGCTCACAATCCGTCCCGTCCGCGAAAGCGTCGCTGGTAGTGCGCGTCATACAGTGAACTTTCGCCAAAGCCCTCCGCCGCCAGCGAGCGGCCGACGAAGATCATTGCCGTGCGTTCCATCGGATCGGCGGCCAGTTGCGCCTCGATGGTGGCCAGCGTGCCGGTCAGCACGCGCTCGTCCGGCCAGGAAGCACGGAAGACGACCGCCACCGGGCAATCGGCGCCATAGAACGGCGTCAGTTCGGCGACGATCCGGTCGATGGCGTGGATGGCAAGGTGGATGGCCAGCGTGGCGCCGGTGCGGCCGAAGCCGGCCAGCGTTTCGCCGGGCGGCATTTTCGAGGCGCGGCCGGAGATTCGGGTCAACACTAGGCTTTGCGCGACTTCTGGAATGGTCAGCTCGCGGCGCAGCGCTGCCGCCGCAGCGGCGAAGGACGGCACGCCCGGCGTCAGCGTGTAGGGAATGCCGTGCTTTTCCAACCGGCGGATCTGCTCGGCAACGGCGCTCCACACCGAAAGATCGCCGGAATGCAGGCGGGCGACATCATTGCCGGCCGCGTGGGCGGCCAGATATTCGGCCTCGATCTCGTCGAGCGACATCGGCGCGGTGTCGATCAACCTCGTTCCGGGCGCGCAGTGCTGCAACAGCTCGGGCGCGACGATCGATCCGGCATAGAGGCAGACGGGACAACTGCCGAGCAGGCGGCTGCCGCGCAAGGTGATGAGGTCGGCAGCACCCGGGCCGGCACCGATGAAGTGAACGGTCATGCCGCCTCTCCGCTGATGGCGATGGCGCAAGTGACAGCACCGAGCACGGTGCGCGGCCCGAGCAGTTTTGCGCCTTTGCCGGCGGCGGCAAGCGCCGAGGCTTCGGAAACTGACGGCGTGCCGGCATGCTCCTGCGATAGGTCGGAACGGCTGGTCGTAGATGCGGCTTTGAGTTCGTCCTGCCCGACAACGATTACCGGAAGGCGGAGTTCGCGTCCGGCGTCGAAGATTGCCGCCTCATCCTGCTTGAGAGACGCGGTCGCGAGGGCCGAAAGCGCGGGCAGGGCAAGCCCGTGCGCCTCCAGCGCGGTTTCTACCGCGGCAAGCACGTCCGTTGCGCTGACGCCTTTGCGGCTGCCGATGCCCGCGACCATCATGGCTTGACCCAACTCCATTGAGTGACCGGCATAGCCGGCCGCCAGGCCTGCATCGAACCAACCGGCGAAGCACGGGATACAGCGATGCGGGCGAGCTGGCCGCCGTGCGCGGCGTGACGGGAAAGCAGCAGCGCCTCCATCTCCAGGGTCACCGCATTGGCGACGAGGCGGCCGCCGGCAGGCAAGGCATCGGTGGCTCCTTCCAGCACGCCGGCATCGCTGCCGCCGCCGCCGATAAAGATCGCCGCGGGCGTCTCCAGCCCGGCAAGAGCTTGCGGTGCCGAACCTTCGACGACGGTGAGACTGGGAACGCCGCAAGCCGCGGCGTTGCGTCGGATGCGCGCGGCGCGGGTCGGATCGGCCTCAACGGCAATGGCGCGCATGGAGGGATGCGCCAGCATCCATTCGATGCCAATGGAGCCCGATCCGGCGCCGATGTCCCACAGCAGTTCGCCGCGTCTTGGCGCGAGAGCGGACAGGGTGACGGCGCGCACTTCGCGTTTGGTGATCTGGCCGTTATGCTCGAACAAATGATCGGCAAGTCCCGGTGTCAGCGGCAGGATGCGTGCTTGCGAAGTCGATTCAACTTCGATCGCGAGCACGTTGAGCGGGTTGATCTTTTCGAGGTCGAAAGTGCCGGCGCTCGCCGAGCGCAGGCTTTCGTTCGGCCCACCCAGCGCCTCCAGCACCATCAACCGCGAAGCGCCGAAGCCAAGTTCGGTCATGAGACGGGCAATCGCTCCCGGTGCATCGCTGTCCGAGGTCAGCGCGAGAATGCGGGTGCAAGAATGCAGCAACGGCCGGATCAGGTCGAGCGAGCGGCCATGCAGCGAAATGGTCTCGACGTCCTGCAGCGCCCAGCCCAGGCGTGAGGCGGCCAGCGAAAAGGCCGAGGGCGCGGGGATCACCCGCATACCCTCTGCCGCGACCTTGCGGGCGAGGGTGACGCCGACACCGTGGTAGAGGGGATCGCCGGAGGCCAGCACGCAGACGCGTCTGCCGGAGAGCGCCAGCACGTCGCGCATCTCGGCATCGAAAGGTGTCGGCCAGGCGCGCGCTTCACCTTTGGCGAGCGACGCGACGAGGGCAAGGTGGCGCTTGCCGCCGAAGACGAATTCGGCCTCCGCGATCAACCGCTTGGCCTCGTCGCCGAGACCCGCTACACCGTCCTCGCCGATGCCGATGATCGTGAGCCACTTTGAGGTGAGCTTGGCGCCGCGCGGAGCTTCAGCAGGCATGACGACCCACCGCATTCTGATCCTCGGCGGAACCACGGAAGCCCGGCAAATGGCCGGAAAGCTGGCCGCGCGCGCGGATATTTCGGTCATGCTGTCGCTGGCCGGCCGCACCGAAAAGCCGGCCGCGCAGGGGGTGCCGGTGCGGGTCGGCGGCTTCGGCGGTGCCGGCGGGCTGGCGGCGTATCTCCGCCAGAACAAGATCGACCTGCTGATCGACGCCACGCATCCCTATGCGGCGCGAATCTCTGCCAATGCGGCGGAAGCAGCGCGCATGACCGGCGTGCCTATCGTTGCGCTCAGGCGTCCCGGATGGGAGGCGGTCGAAGGTGATCGCTGGATGTTGGTCGACACCGTTGCCAGCGCAGTGACGGCTCTGGGATCGGTGCCGCGCCGCGTGTTCCTGGCGCTCGGGCGACAGGAGGTCGCTGCCTTCAAGGCCGCTCCCCAGCATCATTATCTCATCCGCAGTGTCGACCCGGTCGAGCCCAGGCTCGCTGTGCCCCGCGCGACCTATCTCTTGGCGCGCGGGCCGTTTCGGGAAGTCGACGAACATGCACTGCTTCTGCAACACCACATCGAAGTCGTTGTTTCCAAAAACAGCGGCGGCGAGGCGACCTACGGCAAGATCGCGGCGGCGCGAGCGCGGGGAATCGAGGTGGTGATGATCCGCAGGCCGGCGCTGCCGGACGTCACGTCGGCTGAGACCGTCGAATCTCTTGGCGAGATGGTCGATCATGTTCTGGTCGGTCATGTTCTTGGGCCCGTTGCCGAACGCGGCGTGTAGACCAGCACGGCCTTGTCACCCCGCTTGATGATCCTGGTTTCCGGCGAGCCGATGATGATGCAGGTCGACATGTCGGCCTTCGCGGCATCGGCGTCGGCCAGCAGAAAAACCTCGATGCGCTCGTCGGGACGGCCGGCGGCACGGCCGAAGATCACCGGCGTGGTGCCGGGCAGGATCGCAGCAAGGCATTCGAAGGCGCGGCCTAGCTGCCATGGGCGCGCCTTGCTGATCGGGTTGTAGAGCGCGATTACGAAGCCAGCGCCGGCTGCCGCCAGCAGGCGTAGCTCGATCAGATCCCACGGCTTCAGATTGTCGGACAGGGAGATGGCGCAGAAATCATGGCCGAGCGGCGCGCCGATGCGGGCGGCGACGGCGAGCATGGCGGTGATGCCGGGCACGATGGCGATGTCGACCGCGCGCCATTCGGGTGGGCCCGCCTCCATCGCCTCGCAGACGGCCGCGGCCATGGCGAAGACGCCGGGATCGCCGCCCGACACGACGGCGACATCGTGGCCTTCCACAGCCTTCAGCAGCGCGTCCCTGGAGCGCGCGAGTTCCTCGCGATTGTCGGAAGCGACGCGAATCTGGTCGGGACGCAGATCGAGCCGGTCGAGATAGGGTTTATAGCCATAGAAGAATTTTGCCTCGGCAACGGCACGGCTTGCCTCCGGCGTCACCTGGTCGGCGTTGCCGGGCCCGAGGCCGATGACAGTGAGGCGGCCGCTCATGCTTCGGCTTTCAATGCGCTTGGCCGGCCCGACCAGCCGGCCACCAGCACGATGGCGAAATAAGGCGCCTGGTCGTCCTTTTTATCGACCAGCCGCATCGAGACGCCGCCCGGCATGGTGCCGCGCTCGACATAGATGGCCCGCGCCAGCTTGTCGGTTGCCTCCAGCGCGCGCCTGATCTTGGGCAGGTTGCGGCCGACCTTCATGATCACCGCAGCGTCGGTATCGGCGAGGCGACGCGTCAGCTCGAATTCGCTCATGGTGCCCGGCAGCACCGTCAGCACGTCGTCACCCTGGACGATAGGCAGGCCGGTCGCCGACCAGCAGCCGGACATGGCGGTGACGCCGGGAATGACTTCGCTCGGAAAGCGGTGCGCCAGCCGGACATGAAGATGCATGTAGGACCCGTAGAAAAGCGGGTCGCCTTCCGAAAGCACAGCGACCATCCTGCCGGCGCTGAGGTGCGCGGCGACCTTTTCGGCCGATTGCTCGTAGAAATCGGTTATCTGCGAGCGGTAATCGCTGTGGTCCTTGTCGATCTCGGTCGTCACCGGGTAGAGCAGCGGCAGTTCGATCAGATCAGGGCGAAAATGCGCGCCGACAATGGCGCGCGCATTGCTGTTGTTGCCGCGCTTGGCGAAATGCGCGACGACATCGGCCTCGGCGAGCGCGCGCGCTGCCTTCAGCGTCAAGAGTTCCGGGTCGCCGGGTCCGGTGCCGACGCCGACAAGCCTGCCTTTTGCAATCGTATTCATAGGCCCGGCCTCGCCAATGCATTGAGTGCGGCGGCGGTCATGGCGCTGCCGCCCAGCCGGCCGCGCACGATGGCGTAAGGCACGCCATAGGAATTTTCGGCCAGCGCATCCTTCGATTCGGCGGCACCGACAAACCCGACCGGCATGCCGATGATCGCCGCCGGCTTCGGCGCGCCGTCGCGCAGCTTTTCCAGCAGATAGAAAAGGGCTGTCGGCGCATTGCCGATGGCGACGACCGAACCGGCCATGCGCTCGCCCCACAGGTCGATCGCGGCGGCCGAGCGGGTGTTGCCGATCTTTTTCGCGATGTCGGCGGTCCGCGGATCGCGCAGCGTGCAGATCACCTCATTGCCGGCCGGCAGCCGGGCGCGCGTGACGCCATGCGAGACCATCTGCGCATCGCAGAAGATCGGCGCGCCGGCCGCCAGCGCCGTGCGCGCGGCGGCGACGAAATCGCTCGAGAAAACGAAGTGCCTGCAAGCATCGACCTGGCCGCAGGCGTGGATCATGCGGATAGCGATTTCGGCCTCGGCTTCGGAAAAGCGCGAAAGGTCGGCCTCGGCGCGGATAATGGCGAAGGAGCGCTCGTAGATCGCCGTGCCATCATGGATGTAGTCGTAGGCGTTCTGGGCGGGCATGCTCATTCCTGTCGGTAGATTTCGGTGATGCCGGCCGCGCCGAGCCTTGCCAGGCAGGCGGCAGCAGTCTCGCCGGAATGTCGTGCGCTGCGGATCGCCGCTGCAACGCGGCCGATGCCGTGCGCGGCGTCGTAGCCCGGCCTGTATCCGGCGGGCAATGCCTTTGCCGTCCCGTCCACGACAAGTCCGGCTCCGTTTTCGCCACCGACCAGGGTCAGCGCCGCCGGACCGGGATGGGCACAGCCCTTGGCGCAGCCGGAGATGTGCAGCGTCAGCGAGGAATCAAGGATGTCGCGGTTTTCTGTAGCGATGATCTCGGCGATGTCGCGGGTGGCGATCCGGCCGGAGGCGCAGGCGGGTGCGCCGGGGCAGGCGGCGATCCTGGTGCGCGGATCGGCTGCGTCGGTGACAAAGCCGAGGGCTGCGGCGGTTTTCTGGAGGGAAAGACATGCGGCTGGGGAGAGGCCAAGCAAAAGCAGCGCGCGACCCGGCGCCAGACGGATTTCGGTGGTGCCGAGGGTGAGGGCGTATTGGGTGAGATCGATAAGTTTTGGCGCTGGTATGCTGCCGAACGGCAGGCCGATGCCGAGGGAGGTACTGCCGGCTGCCAGATCGAAAATTCCGATGGGCCGGCGATCCGTCGCGCCCCCCTCTGTCCTGCCGGACATCTCCCCCTCCAGGGGGGAGATTGCGCCTTCGTCTCCGCTTTCGCCAATCGCCGAAGGTGCTGGGGGGAAGCCGCCGGCGAAGCTGCAGATCTCCCCCCTGGAGGGGGAGATGTCCGGCAGGACAGAGGGGGGCGCGACGGATCGCCAACTTGCGAGAGATCTCAGCTGCCTCGCCGTCAAATCCCGCGCATGGGCATCGCGGCCTTTTTCGGCAACCATCCTGAGAATGGCGACGGCAATGTCACAAGCCGCATCTTCCTCGGACATCGCCAGCGGCGTGGCACCCTGCGCATCTCCGGCGAGCGATACCCGCCACTTAATTCCGTCGGCGGCCCGCACCGCGACCAGCCAGACATCGGCCGTAACCGCATCCATTGTCAGCTGCCCGCCGCCGTCAACAATCACCGACACCTTCGGGCCAAGACGTTGCGTAACACCGGCGTCCTCAATTGCCGCCCGAATCCGCTCCGCCATCGGGCGCGGGTCGGCTATCTCCTCCTGGTCGAGCCCGGCCAGCGGGCCGGTCTCGACCGGCACGCCGGTGCGCACAGCGATGCCGAGCGCATCGACCTCCATCGCCAGCAGCCGCGCGCTTGCCGGCGTCAGGCCGCGGATCTGCAGGCTGCCGCGGGCGGTCACTTCCATGATGCCGTTGCCATGGCGCAAGGCGGATTCGCAGAGTCCGATCAACGACTTCGGCAACAGTCCTCCAGCGACCGGATTGAGCCGCACCAGCAGCCCGTCGCCGGTTTGCATCGGCGCCGACAAAGCGGGGCAGGCGCCACGGCGCGAGAAAGCGTTCATGCCGCCACTCCCAGCGCTTGCGCTTCGGCAATCAGTGCGGCGAGATCGTCATCGATCGAATTGCGCAGCGGATGCCAGAGCCCGCGCCGCCGTGCCGACAGCAAACGCTCGGCGATCACCTTCGCCGCCGCCGGGTTCTCGCGCAGGATGAAGGCGCGCACCACGGGGTCGCCAAGATAGGCGTCGTGCACTGCCTCGATCAGCGTGCCCGATATGGCATGGGTAGTCTCGGCAAAGCCGACCAGCCGGTCGACCGTCTCGGCGAATTCCGAGGCGCCGCGCGGCCCGTGCCGCAGCTGGCCGGCGATGAAGCGCGGGTTGACCGCGCGGGCGCGAACTACCCGGGATACGGCCTCACTGATCGAGCGCGGCTTGGGCTTTTGCGGGTCCGTGGTGTCGAGCACGATCACGTCGGCGTTCTTGCCGAGCGCGGCAAGCGCTGCCGAAAAGCCGCCGATGAAGGCGACGTCGGCCGAGCCTTCGAGGATGTCGCGGCCGGGGTCGTCGCCGGTATGAACCAGAAGGTCGGCCTCGGCGAGGCGATCCTCGAACGCGCCGGGCGCCGAAATGCCTTCGCCCTCGGAGCCGCCATAGGCGTGCGAGGTGGCGGCGAGATACGTGCGGCCGATCTCTTCGCGCGCGGCCCAGTCGCCGCTCGACAACAAGTCCTCGATGCCCGCGCCGTAAGTGCCCGGCGAGGTGCCGAAAATGCGCGGGCTGATCTTGCCGTCGATGCGGGTCCTAGCGGCGAGCGGGTTTTCCGAATCGTCCTCGTCGCGGGTCGCCACCGCGTTGGCCGCGGCGTCGATCAGCGCGATCTGGGTCGGGAACATGTCGCGGAACAGGCCCGATATGCGCCAGGTGACATCGATGCGCGGACGGCCGAGTGTTGCCGGCGGCAGCACGTCTATGCCGGTAATGCGGCCGGTGGCGGAATCCCATTGCGGCCGGCAGCCCATCAGCGCCAGTCCTTGCGCGATCTCCTCACCGCCGGTGCGCAGCGAGGCCGAGCCCCACAGGTCGATGACCAGCGAGCGCGGCCAGTCGCCATGCGATTGCATGTAGCTGCGGACCACTTCTTCCGCTGCCATCTTGCCCAGATCATAGGCGGTCGGCGTCGGCATGGTACGCGGGTCGGCGGTAAACAAATTACGGCCGGTCGGCAGCACATCGCTCCGGCCACGCGCCGGCGCACCGGCCGGACCGGCAGCGACGTGGCGGCCGTCGAGGGCGGCAAGCAGCGCGGTTTTTTCAGCTGCCGCGCTTTGCCGCCACAACGGATCAGCCTCGCCTTCCGGCGAGCGGCCGTAAATGTGCAGGCCGTCCTTGATGGCGAAATCCTTGAGATCGCAGAGCCAGGCGTCGATGCGGCGCAAAGCCTCGTCGGCCGCATCGGTCCTGGCGACGCCTGCCTCTGAGGCGAGGCCGGTCTTTTCCGCCGTCTCGACGATCAGCTTCGCCAGGCGGTCGCGGCGGCGGCGGTCGAGCCCGTCGGCCTGGGCATATTCGTCAACCAGTCGTTCAAGCCTGTGCTGGTTTTCGTCCAGCCCGGCGCCGGTCAGCGGCGGCGGCAGATGGCCGAGCGTGACGGCGGCAATGCGCCGCTTGGCCTGCGCTGCCTCTCCCGGGTTGGAGACGATGAAGGGATAGATGACGGGCAGGGGACCGGTGACTATCTCGGGAAAGCAGTTTTCGCTGAGCGCCACGGTCTTGCCGGGCAGCCACTCCAGCGTGCCATGGGCGCCGACATGGACAATTGCATGGATGCCGAGCGACTTGCGCAGCCAGAGCCCAAAGGCGACCAGCGCATGGCGCGGCGGCAGCGTCGGGTCGTGATAGTCGGCGCGGCGGTTCATGGAGCGCCCGCGATCGGGGGCGAGGGCTACGGTGATGTTGCCGAAGGTGGCTGCGCGGAAGGGGAATTTTGCCGTAGGCGCTCGAACACCCCCCTCTGTCCTGCCGGACATCTCCCCCTCAAGGGGGGAGATTGCGCTGTTGTCTCGGCTTTCGCCAATCACCAAGGATGTTGAGAGAGAGCCGTCGGCGAAACTGCCAATCTCCCCCCTTGAGGGGGAGATGTCCGGCAGGACAGAGGGGGGTGCCTCGCACAAACCTGTCTCATCTTCTGGATTTCCCCATGCGGCTTCCACCGCAGCGATGGCCGACGGCGGCAATTCCGTCGAGAAGGTCAAATACTCCTTCAATGCCAGCCCTTGGCTGTCCTTTTCCAACGCATCCAGCAACTCGCGCGGCGTTTGTGGAATGCTTTCAACGGCGTAGCCCTGTTCGCTGAGGTCGCGCAGCATTGCCAGCACGCTGGACGGCACGTCGAGACCAACCGCGTAGCCGGTGCGACCGGGGGCGCTCGGATAGTCGGGGATCAGGATGGCGAGCTTGCGCTCCGCACGCGGCGTCCGCTGCAGGCGCACGAAGGCCTCGACACGGTTCGCCACTTGCGCCACGCGGTCGGGCTCAGGCCGGTTGGCGAAGGCGCGGAAGGCCAGCGCCGGGTCGGTTTCGCTTTCGCCCTTGAATGAAATGGCGCCGGCCAGGATGCGGCCGTCGAGCTCGGGCAGGACGACATGCATGGCAAGGTCGGCGGGCGCCAGGCCGCGCTGATTGGTTTGCCAGATGTCGCGGCGGGTGGTTGCGACGATGACCTGGAACACGGGCACGCCGGCGCGGTCGAACAGGGTTTCAACGCCGGGCTCGGCACCCGAGGCGAAAGCTGTGGCGGTGATGATGGCGGCAGGGTTCAGGGTTGCGAGCGCGGTTTCGACAAAGGCGAGCGACGCCGGGTCCTTGAGGCTGGAGACGAACATAGGCACGGGAACCATGCCGCGGTGGCGCAGGGCTTCGAAAAGCGCGTCGATGGGCGCGACATCGGCCGCGAGCAGCATCGAACGGTAGAAGAGAATTGGCACGACGTCCCCCTCCCTCTCGAGGGGAGGGTGGCCCGCACGGCCGGGTGGGGTCGTCACGGCAGTGGTCGACGTTTTGTGTAGGCGCGCTTCGGAGAGGATCCCGCCCCCGGCCTGCGGCCGGACCCTCCTCTCGAGGAGGAGGGGGACGCCGCGTTCTGCGACCCCCAGTCCCGGCTCGTAAAATCCCGCCTTTGGCACGCTGACAGGTTCGGCTACAGCCGCACCCGATCCAGCGAGACTTGCCAGCCTCTGCACCAGCGCCGTCATATTTGCCGGTCCGCCCTCGCGGAAATAGCCAAGCAGGCCGTCCAACTCCTCGCGCGGCAGCGTCGAGCCTTCGATCAGCCGCAAATCCTCGTCGTGGCTCTCGCCCGGCAGCAGCGCCAGCTTGATACCGCGATTTCGCGCGATAGCGGCGAGCTGGTCGCAGCCATAGCGCCACCAGTCATAGCCGCCGAGGATGCGGACCAGAATGACCTTGGCGTGGCGGGCGACGCTGTCGATCCACAGGTCGACGGACATCGGATGGCGCAGGTCGCGCAAGGCGGCGAGCCGCATCGACGGCAGGCGGTGCGCATCTGCCTTCCACGCCGCCGCCAGCCCGGCCAGGTCGCTGTCGGTGAAGGACAGCGCCACGACATCCGCAGGCGTTTGCCTGAGATCGACAGGCTCGGCGAGATCGTCGAGCGAGGCGGATGTGGTGGTGAGGATGTGCATCGCGGCTCGTACCTGGGTCAGCCGGCGAGGATACGCTCGATGGCCGGGCGGTTCAGCCCTTTCAGGCCGATGACGACCAGGCGCGAGCGGCGGTCGTCTTCGGCGGTCCAGGCGCGGTCGTAATAGTGGTTGACGCGCGGACCGACGGCCTGCAGCAGGAGCCGCATCGGCTTGCCGCCGACTTCGACGAAACCCTTGACGCGCAACACGTTTTCTTCCTCCGCCGCCGTGGCGACCCGTTGTGCGAGCTCGTCCGGGTTGGACACAGACGTGATGTCGATGACGAACGAGTCAAAATCGTCATGTTCGTGGTCGAGCTCGTCGTCGTGGTGGGTCTTGCGGTTCTCGATGTCGTCCTCGACGGCGAGGCCGAGGCCGAGCAGCACCGACGGGTCGACCTTGCCTTGCGAAGTCGGTACGATCTTCACCGCCCGCGCAACGTGCTTGCCGATGACGGCATTGGCACGGGCCGAGCCGGCTGCGTCCATCAGGTCGCTCTTCGACAGGATGATCAGGTCGGCGCAGGCGAGCTGGTCTTCGAACACTTCCTCGACCGGATCGTCATGGTCGAGCGTCTGGTCCTGCGCGCGCTGGGCCTGCAGGGCGTCCATGTCGTTGGCTACGCGGCCATCAGCCAGCGCCGGTCCGTCGACCACGGCAATGACGCCGTCCACCGTCACGCGGCTTTTCACCGACGGCCACTGGAAGGCCTGGACCAGCGGCTTGGGCAAAGCGAGGCCGGATGTCTCGATCAGGATGTGGTCGACCCTCGGCGTCAGCGACAGGATCTGGTCCAGCGCCGGGACGAAATCATCGGCGACGGTGCAGCAGATGCAACCGTTGGCCAGCTCGACGATGTTTTCCTCGGGGCAGGTGTCGATGCCGCAGCCCTTCAGGATCTCGCCGTCGATGCCGATGTCGCCGAACTCGTTGACGATGATGGCCAGGCGCTTGCCTTTGGCGTTTTCGAGCAAATGGCGGATCAACGTCGTCTTGCCGGCGCCGAGAAAGCCGGTGACCACGGTGCAGGGAACGCGCGAAAGGGAGGCAGCGGTCATGTCAGGTCCTTCAAAAGGTCAAGGGGAGGGATGCGGGCAACCAGGCCGCGCTTCAGGCAATCGGGACGGCCGCGCCATGGAATGAGCCCATCCGTCGAGGTGGCGAACAGCTTTGCCCCGGTGACGAGATCGGCGCCGCTGGTCGTGGTCAGATCACCGAAGACGTAGCTCCAGCAGCCGTCGCGCAGCATGGCCGCGCTGAGCCGGCGCTTGCAATTGCCGAGGCATTCGACGGTGCGGATTTTGATGTTTTCGCTGGAAGCAGCGCGGCGCGTGTCCTCTGCGAGCAGTTCGCCAGCGCGCGGATGAGCGTCCGAACCGGTCTCGTCACGGCAGGACGAGCAGACGATGACGGTAACGCCGGCCGGGGAATCACCATGGCCGGACAATAAATCCGCTGTCTCAGCCGGAAAACTGCTGTCGCGTTCCAAATCAGGCTCCTTGCCCGGAAAACCCGCCAGGCGATCGGATTCTTAGGTCCTAGACGGCAGGTCTCCTGGCTCGCGGGTCATCGCCTGGGTGCCGCCTTCCCGGGAATATCCCAGTGGTTTTCGGCCTTGGCTCGTCGCTTACAGTTGCGGGGACAGCCGCGGATTTGAAATCGAGATTTCGCACCGCATTCCCTCTTGGCCCCTGCCGTTGCGGGCAGGGGACCGTCTGGAACGGATTTAGGCTTGTGGAGGCAGTTGTGTCAACGCACGTCTATGGCGCGGCGATATCCGCGAGCGGCCGGCCCAAATCGCCGGCAGCGGTCACCTCGATGCGTTCCAGGCCGAGCCAGCCCTGCATCTGCTTCAATTCCTTGAAGAGTTCGGCAGCGGTTTGTGGCGGGGCGCCGGGCTCCGCATAGGCGGCATGGACGCGCAATACGCCGGCCGGACGGTCGGCCCTGAGGTCAACGCGCCCGACGATGCTGTCGCCGAGCAGGAATGGCAGCACATAATAGCCATACCGCCGCTTTTCGGCCGGCGTGTAGATCTCGATGCGGTAGTGGAAGTCGAACAACCGCTCGGTGCGCGATCGTTCGAAGACGACAGGATCGAACGGCGCGAGCAAGGCGCGCGCCTCGATCCTGCGCGGCAAACGGGCGTCCTTGTGGAGATAGGCTGTTTTGTTCCAGCCGTCGACGCTCACCGGCAACAGCTCGCCGGCCTCGACCAGCTCCTCGATGCGACCCTTGATGTCGGCGGGCGAGAGGCGGAAATAGTCGCGCAGGTCGCCTGCCGTGGCGATGCCGTGGGCACGGGCCGAGATGCGCAGCAATTCGCGGTGAGCGTCTTCGGGGGAGGGCGTTGGCAGACTCAGTATTGTTGGCGGCAGCACGCGCTCCGGCAGATCGTAGAACCGTTCGAAGCCGCGGCGATGCGCCGTGGTGATGCGGCCGGCCCAGAACAGCCATTCGAAGGCGTGCTTGGCATGGCTCCAGCCCCACCAGCCACCCGAACCCTTCTGCCCTTCGAAAGCCGACGCCGCGATCGGGCCTCGTTCGGCGACCTCGCGATAGATGTCTTCGATATAGGCGGCGTGCTCGCGGCCCCATTTGGCCAGTCCGCTGTACATTTCGTCGCCGCACTCGGCCCGCTGCATGCGCCAGCGCATCAGCGGATAGGTCTCGACCGGCAAGAAGGAGGCTTCGTGCGCCCAATATTCGAAGACCATGCGCTTGCGCGTTACGGCGGCGTCGTCGAGCAGCGCCAGCTTGTAGGGGCCAAGCCGCGAATAGAGCGGCATATAGTGGGCGCGCACCACGGCGCTGACGGAATCGATCTGCAGCAGGCCGGTACGGGCAAGCACGCGGGCCAGATGCCGGCGGTCAGGCGTGCCGGTGGGGCGCGGGTCATTGAATCCCTGTGCCGCGAGCGCATGCGGCGGGCCATGGCGAGCGAGATTTTTTCCTTCATGAAGGCGGCATCCGGACGATTTTAGACAGAGAAAATGACCTGCGATTCCGTGCCATGCTAACAGGGTTTTGGCGGCATCCATGTCAGGAGAGAAAAGTGGAGTAAAAAGTGAAGGAAATCAAACAGGAGCGGATCGGACCAGTTTTCCCGGATATGCCGTCCAGCACCGCGATTTGAACAAGGTTTGACTTGCTTCGCCGAAAGCGCTGCGCTAACCCTCGCCGCGTTGCAGCATAGAGCCCCCTTAAAACGGTTCAGTGGTTAAACTGTCACGCTTCCGCAAGTGGGTCCGGTGCTGTAATCAGAGTGGATTGGCCGCCAACGGAAACTGCAGCATGAACGCACTTTTAGGTTCGTACCTGCCCATCGTCCTGTTCATCGGCGTGGCGCTGATCGTCGGGCTGGCGCTGCTCGCCGCACCGTTCCTGGTGGCCTACCGCAACCCCGATCCGGAAAAGCTTTCCGCCTACGAGTGCGGCTTCAACTCGTTCGACGACGCCCGCATGAAGTTCGATATCCGCTTCTACCTGGTGTCGATCCTGTTCATCATCTTCGATCTGGAGGTGGCCTTCCTGTTTCCGTGGGCGGTGTCGTTCAGCCAGATCGGCATGCTCGGTTTCTGGTCGATGATGGTGTTTTTGGCGGTGCTGACCATCGGCTTTGCCTATGAATGGAAAAAAGGAGCGCTGGAATGGGATTGAACGACAGTTCCGGCACGCTCGTCGCGCCGAAGCCCAAGGGTCTCATCGACCCCAACACCGGCAGGCCGGTGGGGGAGGATGATCCATTCTTCCTGGAGATCAACAACGAGCTCGCCGACAAGGGCTTTCTCGTCACCTCGACCGAGGCGCTGATCACCTGGGCGCGCAGCGGCTCGCTGATGTTCATGACGTTTGGCCTCGCCTGCTGCGCCGTCGAGATGATCCACACGTCGATGCCGCGCTATGACAGCGAGCGCTTCGGGGTGGCGCCGCGCGCGTCTCCGCGCCAGTCCGACATCATGATCGTCGCCGGCACGCTGACCAACAAGATGGCGCCGGCGCTGCGCAAGGTCTACGATCAGATGCCGGAGCCGCGCTACGTCATCTCGATGGGCTCATGCGCCAATGGCGGCGGCTATTATCATTATTCCTATTCGGTGGTGCGCGGCTGCGACCGCATCGTGCCGGTCGACATCTACGTGCCCGGCTGCCCGCCGAGCGCTGAAGCGCTGCTTTACGGCATCCTTCTGCTGCAGAAGAAGATCCGCCGCACCGGCACGATCGAGCGGTGAGCGGCATGACCCAGGCGTTGAATGACCTCTCGACCTATCTAGGCGAGAAGCTGATCGGCCGGATCGGCGAGGCGGTGTTCGCCTATGGCGAACTCACCATCTCGGTCGAGCCGCGCGACCTGATCGAGGTGGTGACCTTCCTGCGCGACGACCCGAAATGCCAGTTCATTTCGATCATCGACGTCTGCGGCGCCGATTATCCGTCACGGGCAAAGCGCTTCGACGTCGTCTATCACCTGCTGTCGCCGAGGCAGAATATCCGCATCCGGCTCAAGGTCCAGGCCGACGAAGAGACGCTCGTGCCGTCGATCACCGGGATATATCCCGGCGCCGACTGGTTCGAGCGCGAGACCTACGATCTCTACGGCGTGCTGTTTTCGGGCCATCCCGATCTGCGGCGGATCCTGACCGACTACGGCTTTGAAGGCCATCCGCTGCGCAAGGACTTTCCGCTGACCGGCTTCGTCGAGGTGCGTTACGACGACGAAGCCAAGCGCGTCATCTACGAGCCGGTGGAGCTCAAGCAGGAATTCCGCAATTTCGATTTTCTGTCTCCGTGGGAAGGTACGGATTACGTGCTTCCGGGGGATGAAAAGGCAAAGCAGTAAATGGCTGAAACCTCCGTTCGCAACTTCAACATCAATTTTGGCCCGCAACATCCAGCGGCGCACGGCGTTTTGCGCCTGGTGCTGGAGCTTGACGGCGAAGTCGTCGATCGCGTTGACCCGCATATCGGGCTGTTGCACCGCGGCACGGAAAAGCTGATCGAGGCCAAGACTTACCTGCAGGCCGTGCCCTATCTCGACCGGCTCGACTATTGCGCGCCGATGAACCAGGAGCATGCCTTCGCGCTTGCCGCGGAGCGGCTGCTCGGCATCGAGGTGCCGAAGCGCGGGCAGTTGATCCGAGTTCTCTACTCCGAGATCGGCCGCATCATGTCGCATATCCTCAACGTGACGACGCAGGCGATGGATGTCGGCGCGCTGACGCCGCCGCTGTGGGGCTTCGTCGAGCGCGAAAAGCTGATGGTGTTCTATGAGCGCGCCTCGGGTTCGCGCATGCACGCGGCCTATTTCCGCCCCGGCGGCGTCCACCAGGACCTGCCGCAGAAGCTGATCGAGGACATCGGCAGCTGGATCGACCCGTTCCTGAAATCGGTCGACGACCTCGACTCGCTCTTGACCGGCAACCGTATCTTCAAGCAGCGCAATGTAGACATTGCCACCGTCTCCCTGGCGGACGCCTGGGCCTGGGGTTTTTCAGGCGTCATGGTGCGCGGCTCGGGCGCGCCGTGGGACCTGCGCAAATCGCAGCCCTACGAATGCTATGCCGAGCTGGATTTCGACATTCCGATCGGCAAGAACGGTGACTGTTTCGACCGCTATCTGGTGCGCATGGAAGAGATGCGGCAGTCGGCGAAAATCATGCGCCAGTGCGTCGACCTGTTGCTCGGCAAGGAGGGCGCCGGCCCGGTGTCCAACCTTGACGGCAAGGTGGTGCCGCCGAAGCGCGCGGCGATGAAGCGCTCGATGGAAGCGCTGATCCATCACTTCAAGCTCTACACCGAAGGCTACCGCGTGCCGGCCGGCGAGGTCTATGCCGCAGTCGAGGCGCCAAAGGGCGAGTTCGGCGTCTATCTCGTCTCCGACGGCACCAACAAGCCCTATCGCTGCAAGCTGCGCGCGCCGGGCTTTGCGCATCTGCAAGCCATGGACTTTTTGTGCCGCGGCCACATGTTGGCAGACGTCACCGCTGTGCTTGGCTCCCTCGATATCGTCTTCGGGGAGGTGGATCGGTGAAGATGCGGAGCGCCCTGCATGTTGCTGCCGGTTTTGCTGCCGGAGTGGCAGGCATGGGTGCCGTTGCCGCCTGGGGCCGCTCGGCGGAAGCCTATTGGGTGTCCTGCCGCCTTGAGGGCGTGAAGACAGATGTCATGTGCAGGGTAACCACGACGGGCCGACTTTGGGATCTGGATTCCGGTTGGTATCTTTATGCCGATACGGCATATCCGGATTGGAATGTGGCCCTTGGCGCGGATTGCTCGGATCGGTATCGCGAATATCGCGACTATGTCGACACTACCCGGGGAAAGATCGGAAACGATGAGAGTACCGCGGTCTTGGCCAGGTCCGACCCTCGTTTTTATTTCGACTGCTACAACAGAGTTAAAAGCTAAATGTCAGTCCGCCGTCTCGCAGAAGCCAGCCTCCAGCCAGCCTCCTTCGCCTTCAACCGGGCGAATGCGGCGGCGGCGAAGCAGTGGATCAAGAAATATCCGAAGGGGCGCGAGCAATCCGCGATTATCCCCTTGCTCATGCTGGCGCAGGAGCAGGAAGGCTGGGTGACCAAGGCGGCGATCGAGACGATCTCCGACATGCTCGACATGCCCTATATCCGTGGGCTGGAAGTCGCCACCTTCTATACGCAATACCAGCTCAATCCGGTCGGCACCCGCGCTCATATCCAGGTCTGCGGCACCACGCCCTGCATGCTGCGCGGCTCGGAAGCGCTGATGGATGTGTGCCGCTCGAAAATCCATCACGACCAATTCCACACCAACGACAAGGGCACGCTGTCGTGGGAGGAGGTCGAGTGCCTCGGCGCCTGCGTCAACGCACCGATGGTGATGATATTCAAGGACACCTATGAGGATTTGACGCCGGAGCGGCTTGCCGAGATCATCGACCTCTATGACGCCGGCAAAGGTGCTTCGGTGACGCCAGGACCGCAAAACGGCCGCATCACCTCTGAGCCGGCCAGTGGCCTGACGACCCTCAAGAGCGAAAAGGCGATCCTCAAGGCGACCCGCGACCGGGAAACCAGGGCGGCGACCAAGGCCGCCAAGGATGCAGAGCCGGCGGCTGCCGCCGCAGCACCAGTTCCGCCAGCGGCTTCGGCCGCGCCTGCACCGGCGCCGGTTGCGCCCTCGAATGCCAGCAAGCCGAAAACCGACGCGGTCGAGACCAACCCGGCGCTGAAATCGCCGTCGGCCACGAAAGTCGCGCCCGCGGTGGAGAAGGCGGCGAGCGTCGCAGCGCCTCTGCATTCGGCCGCCAATGCCAACAAGGCCGAGCCGCAGGTCGAGGACGTCTCGAAACAGCGCAAGGGCCCCAAGAACAAGGCCGAGCCGGCGTCTGCCTTCAAGGCGCCGGAGGCCAAGGTCAAACCGGCGAAGGCTGCCGCCAAGGCGGCCAAGGCGTCGCCCGGAAACAAGAGCCGGCCGACCGGCAAGAAGCCGGTCTGAGGAACGAGCAATGCTTCAGGACAGAGACCGCATCTTCAACAACATCTACGGCCGCTTCGACAAGTCGCTGGCCGGCGCCATGGCGCGCGGCGCCTGGGACAACACGCCCGGCATCGTTGCCAAGGGGCGCGAGTGGATCGTCAACGAGATGAAGGCATCGGGCCTGCGCGGCCGCGGCGGCGCCGGTTTCCCGACCGGGCTCAAATGGTCGTTCATGCCCAAGCAAAGCGACGGCCGGCCGAGCTATCTCGTCGTCAATGCCGACGAGTCCGAGCCCGGCACCTGCAAGGACCGCGACATACTGCGCCATGACCCGCACACGCTGGTCGAAGGCTGCCTGCTTGCCGGCTTCGCCATGGGCGCGGTCGCCGCCTACATCTATGTGCGCGGCGAGTTCATCCGCGAGCGCGAGGCGCTGCAACGCGCCATAGACGAGGCCTATGCGGCCAAGCTGATCGGCAAGAACAACACCTCCGGCTACGATTTCGACATTTACATGCACCATGGCGCCGGCGCCTATATCTGCGGCGAGGAAACGGCGCTGCTCGAAAGCCTCGAGGGCAAGAAGGGCCAGCCGCGGCTGAAGCCGCCATTTCCGGCCAATGTCGGCCTCTATGGCTGCCCGACGACGGTCAACAATGTCGAGTCCATCGCTGTCGCGCCGACCATCCTGCGCCGCGGTGCCGCCTGGTTCTCGTCCTTCGGCCGGCCCAACAATGTCGGCACCAAGCTGTTCTGCATCTCCGGCCACGTCAACAATCCGTGCACCGTCGAAGAGGCGATGTCGATCCCGTTCCGCGAACTGATCGAGACGCATTGCGGCGGCATCCGCGGCGGCTGGGACAACCTGCTGGCGGTCATTCCGGGCGGCGCCTCGGTGCCGCTGGTGCCGGCCGAGCAGATCATCGACGCGCCGATGGATTTCGATGCGTTGCGCGACCTGAAATCGGGCCTCGGCACGGCGGCTGTCATCGTCATGGACAAATCGACCGATATCGTGAAGGCGATCGCGCGGCTGTCCTATTTCTACAAGCACGAGAGCTGCGGCCAGTGCACGCCTTGCCGTGAGGGCACCGGCTGGATGTGGCGGGTGATGGAACGGCTGGTGCGCGGCGAGGCGCAGAAGCGCGAGATCGACATGCTGCTCGACGTGACGAAGCAGGTCGAGGGCCACACGATCTGTGCGCTGGGCGATGCGGCGGCGTGGCCGATCCAGGGCCTGATGCGGCATTTCCGCGGCGAGGTGGAGCGGCGCATCGACGAGTTTTCGCGCAACGCACACCGCGCCGAACCGGTGCTGGCGGCGGCGGAATAGAAGAATTCAAAAAATTGCGGGCGAATGCCCGAAACGAGGAAACGAGCGCGGGGCAGACGGAAACGACCAGGAGACCACCTATGTCGCTGTTTTCGACACCCGACGATTTTACGCCCGATATGGACCCGTTGTTGAAGATGAACCAGGATCTGACCAGGATGATGCCGAAGGAGATGGCCAATGCCGTCAATCTCCTGGCGCATCCTGTCGCGGGCGCGGCGGCGATGACGGCACTCGGCATCGGCCTTGCCAACCACGCCTTTGGTATCTGGATGGGCGTGCTTTCAGGCGCCGCCGAGACCTCGCAGCGGCTTTGGCAACCGGTCGCCGAGGATTTCGAGGCGCGAACGGAACGCTTTTCCGCGACCGGCAAAAGCTCCTCGACCAAGGCGCGCGCGGCGACCAAAACCCTGATTGCCGAGGCGCAGTCCTTCGCCAACGATGTGACTGACATTGCGACGAGCACCGCTGCACGGAGCTTGGCGAATGCCAGCACCGTTGCAGCGGATGCGTCGGCTGGGCTGATGCCGGAAGATTTCAAGCAGCCCAAGCCGATGGATCGGCCAGCCGAGCCGGCCGACCTCAAGGCGATATCGGGCATCGGGCCGAAACTGGAAAAGGTGCTGAACGGCCTTGGCATCTGGACATACGCCCAGATCGCCGCGTGGACGCCGCAAGAGATCGCCTGGGTCGAAGATTACCTGTCGTTGAAGGGCCGCATCGGCCGCGACAGCTGGATCGGTCAGGCGGCCGCGTTGGCCGGGGCCAAAAAGTGAATTCAATATCGTGCGCGGTCTCGGCTGCGCCCGGAAGGAAAGATTGCGGAACGTCCGCAGGGGTTTGAGGCGAAATGGCAAAGCTCAAGGTCGACGGGAAAGAGATCACTGTACCCGACCACTACACGCTGCTGCAGGCGGCCGAGGACGCCGGCGCGGAAGTGCCGCGCTTCTGCTTCCACGAGCGGCTGTCGATCGCCGGCAATTGCCGCATGTGCCTGATTGAGGTGAAAGGCGGTCCGCCCAAGCCGCAGGCGTCCTGCGCCATGGGCGTGCGCGACCTGCGCCCCGGCCCGAACGGCGAGCCGCCGGAAATCTTCACCAACACGCCGATGGTCAAGAAGGCGCGCGAAGGCGTGATGGAATTCCTGCTGATCAACCATCCGCTGGACTGCCCGATCTGCGACCAGGGCGGCGAGTGCGACCTGCAGGACCAGGCGATGGCGTTCGGAGTCGATTCCTCGCGCTACCATGAGAACAAGCGGGCGGTCGAAGACAAGTATATCGGGCCGCTGGTCAAGACCATCATGAACCGCTGCATCCATTGCACGCGCTGTGTCCGCTTTACCACCGAGATTGCCGGCATCTCCGAGCTCGGCCTGATCGGCCGCGGCGAGGATGCCGAGATCACCACCTATCTCGAAAGCGCGATGACTTCGGAACTGCAAGGCAATGTCATCGACCTTTGCCCGGTTGGTGCGCTGACCTCCAAACCGTACGCCTTCCAGGCACGGCCGTGGGAACTGACCAAGACCGAATCCATCGACGTGATGGACGCCGTCGGCTCCGCGATCCGCGTCGATAGCCGAGGCCGCGAAGTGATGCGCATCCTGCCGCATACCAACGAGGCGGTGAACGAGGAGTGGATTTCCGACAAGACCCGCTTCATCTGGGATGGTCTGCGCACGCAGCGCCTCGACCGGCCCTATGTGCGAAAGGAGGGCAGACTGGCCCCGGCAAGCTGGGCCGAGGCTTTTGCCGCGATCAAGGAAGCGGTGTCGAATGCCGCACCCGAAAAGATCGGTGCCATTGCCGGCGATCTTGCCGCCGTCGAGGAGATCTACGCGCTGAAGCTTCTGATGGCTTCGCTCGGCTCGAAGAACACCGACTGCCGCCAGGACGGCGCCGCACTCGATCCGTCGCTCGGCCGGGCGAGCTATGTGTTCAACCCGACCATCGAAGGCATCGAACAGGCCGATGCGGTGCTGATCATCGGCGCCAATCCGCGCTTCGAGGCATCCTTGCTCAACGCCCGCATCCGCAAGCGCTGGCGGGCCGGCAATCTGCCAGTCGGCGTCATCGGCGATGTCGGCGATACGCGCTATGATTACGAGCAGCTCGGCGCCGGGCCGGAATCGCTGAAGGATCTGGCCGACGGCAATGGCAAGTTCTTCCAACTGCTGAAGAAGGCGACGCATCCGCTGATCATCGTCGGACAGGGTGCGCTGGCGCGTCCGGACGGGGCGGCCGTGCTCGGCCAGGCGGCGAAGCTCGCCGTCGCCGTCAACGCCGCCAGGGCCGACTGGAACGGCTTTGCCGTGCTGCACACTGCCGCGGCACGCGTCGGCGGCCTCGATGTCGGGTTTGTGCCGGGCGAGGGCGGCAGGAACGTCGCCGGCATGCTGGGCGAGACCGATGTGCTGTTCCTGCTCGGCGCCGACGAAATCGACATGGCAAAGACCGGCGGCGCTTTCGTCGTCTATATCGGCACGCATGGCGACAAGGGCGCACACCGCGCCAACGTCATCCTGCCGGGTGCCGCCTATACCGAGAAGTCGGGCACCTTCGTCAACACCGAGGGGCGCGTGCAGCAGACCAACCGTGCCGGCTTCGCGCCCGGTGAGGCACGCGAGGACTGGGCGATCCTTCGGGCACTATCGGATGTGCTTGGCAAGAAGCTGCCGTTCGATTCGCTGCCGCAGCTGCGCGCTAAGCTCTATGCGGAATACCCGCATCTTGCCCGCATCGACCATGTCGCGGCCGGCGACCCGGCCGACATCGCCAGGGTTGCCAAGCTCGGCGGGCGGCTGAACAAGGGCACCTTCACCTCGCCGGTCAAGGATTTCTACCTGACCAACCCGATCGCGCGGGCTTCCGCGGTGATGGCCGAGTGCTCGGCTTTGGCGAAGAACGGCTTCAGGCAGGCGGCGGAGTAGACATGGACACCTTCTTCTCCTTCTACGTGCTGCCGGCGCTGCTGATCCTTTTGAAGTCGGTCGTGCTGATCATCGTTCTGTTGATCTTCGTCGCCTATGTGCTTTACGCCGACCGCAAGATCTGGGCGGCGGTGCAATTGCGCCGCGGACCGAACGTCGTCGGCCCGTGGGGCACGCTGCAGGCGTTCGCCGATCTGCTGAAATTCGTCTTCAAGGAGCCGGTCATCCCGTCCGGCGCCAACAAGGGCGTTTTCCTGCTGGCGCCCTTGGTGTCGGCGGTGCTGGCGATCTCTGCCTGGGCGGTCATACCGGTCAATGAAGGCTGGGCGATCGCCAACGTCAATGTCGGCATCCTCTATGTCTTCGCCATCTCCTCGCTCGAGGTCTATGGCGTCATCATGGGCGGCTGGGCGTCCAATTCGAAATACCCCTTCCTCGGCGCGCTGCGCTCGGCGGCGCAGATGGTGTCCTACGAAGTCTCCATCGGTTTCGTCATTGTCACCGTGCTGCTTTGCGTCGGCTCGCTCAACCTGTCCGACATCGTCTTGTCGCAGCAGGACGGGCTGGGCACACGGCTCGGCCTGCCCAACACCTTCCTCGACTGGCATTGGCTGTCGCTGTTCCCGATGTTCATCGTCTTCTTCATCTCGGCATTGGCCGAGACCAACCGGCCGCCCTTCGACCTTGTGGAAGCCGAATCGGAACTCGTCGCCGGCCATATGGTCGAATATTCCTCGACGCCGTTCCTGTTGTTCTTCCTCGGCGAATATGTCGCCGTCGTCCTGATGTGCGCGCTGGCCACCATCCTGTTCCTTGGCGGCTGGCTGCCGCCCTTCAACTTCGCGCCGTTCACCTGGGTGCCGGGGCTGATCTGGTTCGTGCTCAAGGTCTGCCTGGTGTTCTTCATGTTCTCCATGGTGAAGGCGTTCGTGCCGCGCTACCGCTACGACCAGCTGATGCGGCTCGGCTGGAAGGTCTTCCTGCCGATCTCGCTGTTCATGGTGGTCGCCACCGCCGCCTTCCTCAAGATCACGGGGTTTGCGTGATGGGCAGTCTGATCGTTGGTTTTCTAGGCGCAGCTGTCGGCGTGCTTGTTGCGCTCTTTGGCAACGTCGTTGTGCTGCCCTACGTTTTGCGGCAACAGGACCAAAGGTTGGCAGCAAACTACCGAGTGCCGGTGTTTGGCTGGGACAAGCAGATATTGGCGTCGATGACGAGACTTGCATACCGTTTCCTGATGCCTGTCTTTTTCGGATTTATCGGCGCAATCGCTGCAACACAGATCTTTGGGGGTGCTGAATGAGTACGCTATCCCAGGCCGCCAAGTCACTGCTTTTGCAGGACTTCGTCAGCGCTTTCTTCCTGTCGATGCGCCAATTCTTCGCGCCGAAGGAGACCATCAACTATCCGCATGAAAAGGGGCCGGTCAGCCCGCGCTTCCGTGGCGAACATGCGCTGCGCCGCTACCCGAACGGCGAGGAACGCTGCATCGCCTGCAAACTATGCGAGGCGATCTGCCCGGCGCAGGCCATCACCATCGAAGCCGGCCCACGTCGCAATGACGGCACGCGGCGCACCGTGCGCTACGACATTGATATGGTGAAATGCATTTACTGCGGCTTCTGCCAGGAAGCCTGCCCGGTCGACGCCATTGTCGAGGGCCCGAATTTCGAATTCGCGACGGAGACGCGCGAGGAGCTTTATTACGACAAGGACAGGCTCCTGGCCAATGGCGACCGCTGGGAGCGTGAACTGGCGCGCAACATCTCGCTGGATGCGCCTTACCGCTGATATTTGACGCATGGACGGGGCGAGGGCCCTCGTTTAAGGAACACGCAACTTGCCGACCGGAGGCGGTGGCAAAAAACAGGACGAACGTCCTGTTCTGACAGGAAACCCGGGGGAACCCATGCTGAGTGGACTAGAGGCGGCCTTTTTCTACCTCTTCGCCTTTGTCGCGGTGGCATCGGCGTTCATGGTCATATCGGCGCGCAATCCCGTGCATTCGGTGCTGTTCCTGATCCTGACCTTCTTCAACGCCGCCGGCCTTTTCATGCTGACCGGCGCCGAGTTCCTGGCGATGATCCTGCTCGTCGTCTATGTCGGCGCGGTGCTGGTGCTGTTCCTGTTCGTCGTCATGATGCTCGACGTCGACTTCGCCGAAATGAAGGAAGGCGCCCTGCAATATGCACCGATCGGCGCGCTGGTCGGGCTGATCCTGGCGGCGGAGCTGATCGTGGTGCTCGGCGGCTATACATTCGCGCCGAAACTGGTGGCGACGGTCGCCAAACCCATTCCGGACCTGGCCGCGCGCTCGAACACGGCAGCGCTCGGCGACATCCTCTATACGGATTACCTCTATTACTTCCAGGTGGCGGGGCTGGTGCTGCTGGTCGCCATGATCGGCGCCATCGTGCTGACGCTGCGCCACAAGCCGGGCGTCAAGCGGCAGTCGATCGCCGCCCAGGTCGGCCGCACGGCGGCAACCGGAGTGGAAATCCGCAAGGTCAAGACGGGCGAAGGAGTCTGAGATGGTCGTCGGCATCGCGCACTACCTGACCGTATCGGCGATCCTGTTCACGCTCGGCGTGTTCGGCATCTTCCTGAACCGCAGGAACGTCATCGTCATCCTGATGTCGATCGAGCTGATCCTGCTTGCCGTCAACATCAATTTCGTCGCCTTCTCGGCGGCGCTCGGCGACCTGGTCGGCCAGGTGTTCGCACTGTTCGTGCTGACGGTCGCGGCGGCCGAAGCGGCGATCGGCCTTGCCATTCTCGTCGTCTTCTTCCGCAACCGCGGCTCGATCGCGGTCGAAGACGTGAACATGATGAAGGGTTGACGGAACCACCATGTATCAGGCCATCGTCTTCCTTCCGCTGCTCGGCTTCTTGATCGTCGGCCTGTTCGGCACTTCGCTCGGCGCCAAGGCTTCAGAATACATCACCTCCGGCTTCCTGGTGATCGCGGCTGTGCTGTCGTGGGTCGCCTTCTTCTCGGTCGGCTTCGGCGGCGGCGAGGTGTTCACCGTGCCGGTGATGCGCTGGATCCAGTCGGGCGGGCTGGAGGCGTCCTGGGCGCTCAGGATCGACACGCTGACGGTGGTCATGCTGGTCGTCGTCAACACGGTGTCGTCGCTGGTCCATATCTACTCGATCGGCTACATGCATCACGATCCGGACCGGCCGCGCTTCTTCGCCTATCTGTCGCTGTTTACCTTCGCCATGCTGATGCTGGTGACGGCCGACAACCTCGTGCAGATGTTCTTCGGCTGGGAAGGCGTCGGCCTTGCCTCCTATCTGCTGATCGGCTTCTGGTACAAGAAGCCTTCGGCCAATGCGGCTGCAATCAAGGCCTTCGTCGTCAACCGCGTCGGCGATTTCGGCTTTGCGCTCGGCATCTTCGGCGTGTTCGTGCTGTTCGGCTCGGTCAATCTCGGCACCATCTTCGCCAATGCGGCGACGTTCATTCCGGCGGAAGGCGCGCCGCAAGGTGCGGCCGTGCTGACCTTCCTCGGCTATGCACTCGACAGGCAGGCTGCGATGACGGTCGTCTGCCTGCTCCTGTTCATGGGCGCCATGGGCAAGTCGGCGCAGGTGCCGCTGCACACCTGGCTGCCGGATGCCATGGAGGGCCCGACGCCGGTCTCGGCACTGATCCATGCCGCCACCATGGTGACGGCAGGCGTGTTCATGCTGGCGCGGTTGTCGCCGCTGTTCGAGCTGTCGCATTCGGCACTGACGGTGGTCACCTTCATCGGCGCTTTCACCGCCTTCTTCGCGGCGACAGTCGGTCTCGTCCAGAACGACATCAAGCGCGTCATCGCCTATTCGACCTGTTCGCAGCTCGGCTACATGTTCGTGGCGCTCGGCGTCGGTGCCTATGGCGCAGCGATTTTCCATCTGTTCACCCACGCCTTCTTCAAGGCGCTGCTGTTCCTCGGCTCGGGCTCGGTCATCCACGCCGTCTCCGACGAGCAGGACATGCGCAAAATGGGCGGCCTGAGGACGCTGATTCCGACGACTTACTGGATGATGGTGATCGGCACGTTGGCGCTGACCGGTGTCGGCATTCCGGTAACGATCATCGGCACGGCCGGCTTCTTTTCCAAGGACGCCATCATCGAAGCGGCCTTCGCCGGCCACAATGCGGTCGCCGCGTTTGCCTTCATATTGCTGGTCATTGCTGCCTGCTTCACCTCCTTCTACTCCTGGCGGCTGATCTTCATGACCTTCCACGGCGAGCCGCGGGCCAGCCACGAGGTCATGCACCATGTCCATGAATCGCCACCGGTCATGCTGGTACCGCTGTTCATCCTGGCGGCGGGCGCGCTGTTCGCCGGCGTGATCTTCCACGGCGCCTTCATTGGCGAGGGCTATGCCGAATTCTGGAAGGCGTCGCTGTTCACGCTGCCGGACAACCACATCCTGCACGAAATCCACGAAGTGCCGTTGTGGGTCGAGCTGTCACCGTTCATCGCCATGCTGATCGGCTTTGCGATTGCCTGGCAGTTCTATATTCGCGCGCCGGAAATGCCTCGGAGCGTCGCCGCCAACCATCGCCTGCTCTACGCCTTCCTGCTCAACAAATGGTATTTCGACGAGCTCTACGACTTCCTGTTCGTGCGGCCGGCAAAGCGCCTCGGCAGCTTCCTGTGGAAGACCGGCGACGGCACCGTCATCGATGGGCTTGGGCCGGACGGCATTTCGGCGCGCGTCGTCGACGTCACCAACCGGGTCGTCAAGCTGCAGACCGGCTATCTCTACCACTATGCCTTCGCCATGCTGATCGGCGTTGCCGCACTCGTCACCTGGATGATGCTCTGATGACCGCCTGGCCGATCCTATCGCTGGTCACCTTCCTGCCGCTGGTTGGTGTGCTGCTCATCCTTTTCGTGCGTGACGACAGCGAGAACGCGCGCCGCAACATCCGCGCCATCGCGTTGTTCACGACCGCGTTCACCTTCGTGGTTTCGCTGTTCATCTGGACCGGCTTCGACAATTCGCAGCCCGGCTTCCAGTTCGTCGAGAAGTTTGCCTGGCTGGATTCCGGCATCTCCTACCATATGGGCGTAGACGGCATCTCCATGCTGTTCGTCATCCTGACCACCTTCCTGATGCCGCTCTGCATCCTCGCCTCGTGGGAATCGATCGAGAAGCGCGTCAAGGCCTATATGATCGCCTTCCTGCTGCTCGAGACGCTGATGATCGGCGTGTTCTGCGCGCTCGACATCGTCTTGTTCTACGTCTTCTTCGAAGCCGGCCTGATCCCGATGTTCATCATCATCGGCGTGTGGGGCGGCAAGCGGCGCGTCTATGCCTCGTTCAAGTTCTTCCTCTATACGCTGGCCGGCTCGGTGCTGATGCTGCTCGCCATCATGGCGATGTTCTTCCAGTCCGGCACCACCGATATCCCGACGCTTCTGACGCATAACTTCCCGGCCAATATGCAGACCTGGCTATGGCTTGCCTTCTTCGCGTCCTTCGCGGTGAAGATGCCGATGTGGCCGGTGCACACCTGGCTGCCGGACGCGCATGTCGAAGCACCGACGGCCGGCTCGGTGATCCTGGCCGCCATCCTGCTCAAGATGGGCGGGTACGGCTTCCTGCGCTTTTCGCTGCCGATGTTTCCGATCGCATCCGAAATGTTCGCGCCGCTGATCTTCACGCTCTCCGTTGTCGCCATCATCTACACCTCGCTGGTGGCGCTGATGCAGGAGGACATGAAGAAGCTGATCGCCTATTCGTCGGTCGCTCACATGGGCTTCGTTACCATGGGCATCTTCGCGATGAACCAGGAAGGCGTCCAGGGTTCGATCTTTCAGATGCTGTCGCACGGCCTGGTCTCCGGCGCGCTGTTCCTCTGCGTCGGCGTCGTCTACGACCGCATGCATACGCGTGACATCGACGCCTATGGCGGGTTGGTCAACAACATGCCGAAATATGCAACCGTGTTCATGATCTTCACCATGGCCAATGTCGGCCTGCCCGGCACCAGCGGCTTCGTCGGCGAGTTCCTGACCATGCTCGGCGTGTTCCGGGTCAACACCTGGGTGGCGTTCTTCGCCGCCACGGGCGTCGTCCTTTCGGCGGCCTATGCGCTCTGGCTCTACCGCAAGGTGATCTTCGGCGCGCTGACCAAGGAAAGCCTGAAAGGCCTGCTCGACCTGTCGACGCGCGAGAAGGTGATCATCTATCCGCTGGTCGCGCTGGTCATCTTCTTCGGCGTCTATCCGGCGCCGATCTTCGACGCGACCGCCGAATCGGTCAAGGCGCTCGTTACCAATGTCACCGCATCCATCGGCGCCGCGCAGACCGCGGCGGCGAACTGACTGGGGGTTTGCGAACCATGACGCCGGACCTTCTCTCAAGCCTGTCGCTCTCGACGCCAGAGCTGATCCTCGCCCTCGGCGCCTTGGCGCTGTTGATGCTCGGCGCCTATTCTCGCGCCAACACCACTGTCACGGTGAGCGGCCTTGCCGTCGCCGTGCTGGTGATCGCCGGCGCCTGGCTGATCTTTTCGCCGGGACAGGGCAACGCCTATGGCGAAGCCTTCATCCAGGACCCATTCGCCCGCTTCATGAAGGTGCTGGCGCTGGTCGGCTCGGCGGTGACGCTGGTCATGTCGGTCCGCTTTGCCCAGGCGGAGCGTTTCGACAAGTTCGAATATCCGGTGCTGATCCTGCTCTGCACGCTCGGCATGATGCTGATGATCTCGGCCAACGGCATGATCGGGCTCTATCTCGGCCTCGAGCTGCAATCGCTGGCGATCTACGTGCTGGCGGCGATCAACCGCGACAATCTGCGCTCGACCGAGGCCGGGCTGAAGTACTTCGTCCTTGGCGCGCTGTCATCGGGCATGCTGCTTTACGGCATCTCGCTGGTCTACGGCTACACCGGCAACACCGGCTTCCAGGAGATCGCCGCGGCGCTGAGCGGCGGCGAGCGCCAGCTCGGCCTCGTCTTCGGCCTGGTTTTTGTGCTGGCCGGCCTTGCCTTCAAGATCTCGGCGGTGCCGTTCCATATGTGGACGCCCGACGTCTATGAAGGCGCGCCGACGCCGGTGACGGCTTTTCTGGCGGCGGCACCGAAGATGGCGGCGATGGCACTGATGGTGCGCGTCACCATGGGCGCCTTCAAGCCGATCGCCGCCGACTGGCAGCAGATCATCGTCTTCATCTCGATCGCCTCGATGGCGCTTGGTGCCTTCGCGGCCATCGGCCAGACCAACATCAAACGGCTGATGGCCTATTCCTCCATCGGCCATATGGGTTATGCTCTGGTCGGCCTTGCCGCCAACAGCCAGGACGGCGTGCGCGGCGTCGCCATCTACATGCTGATCTATCTGGTGATGACGCTCGGCACCTTCGCCTTCATCCTCGCCATGCGGCGAAAGGAGGGCAATGTCGAGCAGATCAGCGATCTCGCCGGCCTGTCGGCGACCAATCCGATCATGGCGACGATCCTCACCATCCTGATGTTCTCGCTGGCCGGCATCCCGCCGCTCGCCGGCTTCTGGGGGAAATGGTACGTGTTCCTCGCCGCCATCAATGCCAACCTCTACGCGCTGGCGATCATCGGCGTGCTCGCGTCTGTGGTGGGCGCCTACTATTATCTGCGCATCATCAAGATCATGTGGTTCGACGAACCGGTCGGCGGCTTCGTGCCGATGGCGTCCGAACTGCGCGTCGTGCTCGGCGCCTGCGGCGCTTTCGTGCTGTTCTACGTGCTGATCGGCGGCCCGATCGGAACCTACGCCGCTGCCGCAGCCAAGACCTTCTTCTGACGGAATGACGTTCAGGCTGGCTCCAACCGCGGCTTCGGACGGGTTCCGGCTCGAGGCGCACGACACGGTCGGCTCCACCAACGCGCTGGCGCTGGAGCACGCACGGGCCGGCGATCCGGGCAAACTCTGGGTCGTCTCCAAAAAGCAGGAAGCGGGGCGTGGCCGCCGTGGCCGCGCCTGGGCGACGCCCGAGGGTAATCTGGCAGCGACGTTGCTGGTGATCACCAACACCGAGCTTCGGCTTGCCGCGACGCTCGGCTTCGTTGCTGGACTGGCGCTGGCCGACGCGCTCGACGCTGTCGTGCCGAAGGGCAGGATCGCGATCGGCCTCGATGGTGCGAGCCAAGGCAAAAACCGTTTCGAACTGAAATGGCCGAACGATGTGCTTGCCTCGGGCGCCAAGCTCGCCGGCATCCTGCTGGAATCGGCGATGCTGGATGGCGACCGTTCGGCGGTGGCTATCGGTATCGGCGTCAACGTGGTGGCATACCCTGAGGATTTGCCTTATCCAGCGACGTCGCTCAGCGCGCTGGGGTCTGCTTGCGATGCCGAGACGCTGTTTCTGGCGCTATCGGATGCCTGGAGCGAGAATGCGCGGCTGTGGAACGAAGGGCGTGGGCTTGCCGCCGTCAGGCGGCGGTGGCTGGCGCGTGCGGCGGGGCTTGGCGGGCGGGTTGCTGTCAGAATTGACGGTAATGTGGTGCGTGGCACCTTCGAGACCATTGACGAGGACTGCCGTTTCGTGATCCGCGACGATGAAGGTTCGGTTCTGACGATCGCCGCCGGCGACGTGCATTTCGGCGCGGTTGCCTCGGCCGGCGTTTGACCGGCCAATACGTTTGACTGGCCAGGTATTTGACCAGCTTGAATTTGACCGGCCGACAATTTTGACCGGCCCACAATTTTGACCGGCCCGCAATTTTGACCGGCAAGGAAGGAAAGACCATGGCGACAGCGGAAAACGCCGAACTTGTCTTCGTGCCGCTCGGCGGTGTCGGCGAGATCGGCATGAACTTTGCCCTCTACGGCTATGGACCGGCCAATGCGCGCGAATGGATCGTGGTCGACGTCGGCGTCACCTTTCCCGATGCAACCCTGCCCGGCGTCGACCTGGTTCTGCCCGACACACGCTTCATCGAGGAGAATGTCGCCAATCTGCGCGGCATCGTCATCACCCATGCGCATGAGGACCATTATGGCGCGCTCCACGACATCTGGCCGAAGCTCAAGACGCCGGTGTGGATGACGCCGTTCAGCGCCGGCCTGCTGGAAGCCAAGCGGCAGGGCGAGCAAGGGGCGCCGAAGATCCCGGTGACGATCTACCGGGCCGGCGAGAAATTCACCGTCGGCCCGTTCGAGATCGAGGCCATCCCTGTTGCGCACTCCATTCCCGAACCGATGTCGCTGGCGATCACGACGCCGGCCGGCGTCGTCATCCATACCGGCGACTGGAAGATCGATCCGGCGCCGACGGTCGGGCCGATGACCGACGAGGCGCGCTTCCGAGCCTATGGCGACAAGGGCGTGCTGGCGCTGGTCTGCGATTCCACCAATGCGATGCGGGAAGGGGAATCGCCGTCCGAAGTGGCGGTGGGCGAGGGCCTCAAGAGCGTCATCCAGAACGCCAACGGCCGGGTCGCCGTCACCAGCTTCTCCTCCAATGTCGGGCGTATCGTCTCCATCGCCAAGGCGGCGCGGGATGCCGGCCGCCAGTGCCTGGTGATTGGCCGCTCGATGAAGCGAGTCATCGATGTGGCTGATGAACTCGGCTATATGGACGGGTTGCCGGAATTCATCGCCGAGGAGGATTACGGCTTCATCCCGCGCGAAAACCTCGTCATCATCTGCACCGGCAGCCAGGGCGAGCCGCTTGCCGCACTTGCCAAGCTGTCGCGCGACGAGATGAAGTCGGTGGCGCTGACGGCCGGCGACACGGTGGTGTTTTCCTCGCGCACCATTCCCGGCAACGAGAAGGCGATCCTCGAAATCAGGAACCGCCTGATCGATCTCGGCATCAAGATCATCGAGGACGGCGATGCGCTGGTGCATGTCTCCGGCCATCCACGCCGCAGCGAATTGCGCAAGATGTATGAATGGGTGCGGCCGCAGATCGGCGTTCCCGTGCATGGCGAAGCGGCGCATCTGGTGGCGCAGGGCTCGCTGATGTCGACGTCCGGTATCGGCCAGGTCGCGCAGGTGCGCGACGGCGACATGCTCAGGCTGTATCCGGGTGCCGCCGCCATCATCGACCAGGTGCCGTTCGGCCGCATCTACAAGGATGGAAGGCTGATCGGCACCGACCAGGCGATGGGCATTCGCGACCGCCGCAAGCTGTCCTTTGCCGGCCATGTCGCCGTCAATGTCGTGCTCGACGACAAATACGAGCTTGCCGGCGATCCCGATCTGGTCGCCATCGGCGTCGCCGAGGCCGACGGCAGCGGTGAGAGCCTGGAAGACCTGATGATCGATGCGGCAATCGGCGCCGTGGACTCCATCCCCCGCCAGCGCCGAAAAGACCTCGACCTAGTCCAGGAGGCGGTGCGGCGCGCGGTGCGCGGCGCGGCCAACGAAGCCTGGGGCAAGAAGCCGCTGGTGACGGTGTTCGTCACAAGATGAGGGAGTAGGGGAGTATGGCAGTAGGGGAGTAGGGAAGAACAGATAGTTTGCACTCTCCAAACTTGTTTTTCGTACTCCCGTACTCCCCTATTCCCCTACTCCCCTAACCGGGAGCACTCTATGCTCGGACGCCTCAACCATGTCGCGCTTGCGGTGCCGGATCTGGCCGCGGCTGCGGCGGTCTATCGCGATACGCTTGGCGCGCGCGTGACCGCGCCGCAGGCGCTGCCGGAGCATGGCGTTACGGTGGTGTTCGTCGATGTCGGCAACACCAGGATCGAGTTGCTCGAGCCGCTCGGCGAAGCCTCGCCGATCGCCGCATTCCTCGCGAAGAATCCGTCCGGCGGCATGCACCATGTCTGCTATGAGGTGGATGACATTGTTGCGGCGCGCGACCGTCTCAAGGCCAGCGGCGCGTGCGTGCTCGGCGACGGCAATCCGAAGATCGGCGCACATGGCAAGCCGGTATTGTTTCTGCACCCCAAGGATTTCTTCGGCACGCTGGTCGAACTGGAGCAAGCATGAGTTGGGTTTCGTTTATCGCCCTGTTCTTCGCCACGTGGTGGGTGGTGTTGTTCGCCGTCCTGCCGTTCAGCATGCGGACGCAGGACGAGGATCGGGACGTGACGCTTGGCACGGTTCCGAGCGCACCGCGCGGACCGCACATGCTGCGCGCCGCGCTGCGCACGACGATCGCCACGCTGGTCCTCATGGGTATCTTCTACGGCATCACGAGAGGGCTTGGCCTCGGTATCGACGACATCCCGCACATCGTGCCGGATTTTAACCAGAGCCCAGCGCATTAGCCGGCTACCGATCGTGTCCGACTATCCCAGCCTAGCCGAGGCTCTGAAATCAAGCTGAGCCAGCAAGATCAACCCAAAGTAAAGGCCGGGGCGGGTTTGGGCTGACGCAACGTCATGTAGTTTGGTAATCCGTCGTGCTAACCAGATGATTGCACAAAAAAAATGCAAGGCGCGAGGCCTTGCAATTTAAACGCGTCCGATCTGTTTCCGGTGTCCGGCGGCAGCGAGTTACCGCGCCTAGATCGCATCCTCCCAAGACTTTGACCGCGTAGGAGGGCAGATTTTTCTCTACCCTCTCGGTTATGGGGGCACACTAGCCTAAGGCGGGTGAAAATGTCACGAAGAATTTTGCCCAGAAACAGGCAATCTCGTGCTGCAGTGCACAATAGTACGGCAGGCGTTGCTTGCGAAACGCCCAGCAAGCCGCGTGCGGCAATTGCGGCGCCTGTGCAGCGCCTGGGCCGGGTTTCCATTCCGCCATGAAATGGCTATGAAGCCGGGGCAAGCAAGCCTGCGCTGCGCCGATTCCGGCGCCGCCATCCTCTCTCACGGACCAGTTCATGCGTTTGTCGCGCTATTTCCTGCCCATCCTCAAAGAAAATCCGCGCGAGGCCGAGATCGTCTCGCATCGGCTGATGCTGCGCGCCGGCATGATCCGCCAGCAGGGGCAGGGCAGCTTTTCCTGGCTGCCGCTCGGCAAGCGGGTGCTGGACAAGGTCTGCCGGATCATTCGCGAGGAGCAGAATCGCGCCGGCGCACTCGAAATCCTGATGCCGACCATCCAATCGGCCGAGCTGTGGCGCGAAAGCGGCCGCTATGAAGACTACGGCAAGGAGATGCTGCGCATCAAGGACCGGCAAGACCGCGATATGCTCTACGGGCCGACCAACGAGGAGATGGTCACCGAGATCTTCCGCTCCTATGTCAAGTCCTACAAGGACCTGCCGCTCAACCTCTATCACATCCAGTGGAAGTTTCGCGACGAGGTGCGCCCGCGCTTCGGCGTCATGCGTTCGCGCGAGTTCCTGATGAAGGACGCCTATTCCTTCGACCTCGATTATGAAGGCGCCAAGGCCGCCTATAACCGCATGTTCGTTTCCTATCTCAGGACGTTTACGCGCATGGGGCTGCAGGCCATCCCGATGCGCGCCGACACCGGGCCGATCGGCGGCGACCTCAGCCATGAGTTCATCATCCTGGCCGACACCGGCGAGAGCCAGGTGTTCTGCCATCGCGATTATCTTTCGCTGGCAGTGCCCGGCGCAGACACTGATTTTTCGAACGACGCCGAGATCGGCGGCATCGTCACGACGTGGACGACGCCCTATGCCGCCACCGACGAGATGCATGACGAGGCGGCGTGGGAGAAGGTGCCCGCGAGCGACCGGGTCTCGGCGCGCGGCATCGAGGTTGGGCATATCTTCCATTTCGGCGACAAATATTCCAAGCCGATGGGCGCCAAGGTGACCGGGCCGGACGGCAAGGATCATTTCGTTTCTGGCGGTTCCTACGGAATCGGCCCGTCCAGGCTGGTCGCGGCGATCATCGAGGCCAGCCATGACGATAACGGCATCATCTGGCCGGAGGCGGTGGCACCGTTCGATGTCGGCCTGATCAACATGAAGGCTGGCGATGCCGAATGCGACCGCGTCTGCGGCGAGCTGAATGCCGCCTTTGCCGCCGCCGGCAAGGAGGTGCTCTACGACGACACCGACCAGCGGCCGGGCGGCAAGTTCGCCACCGCCGACCTGATCGGGCTCCCGTGGCAGGTGATCGTCGGGCCGCGTGGTGTCGCCGCCGGCGAGGTCGAGATCAAGAACCGCAGGACCGGCGAGCGCGAGACGCTGCCGATCGGCGACGTGAAAAAGCGTTTCGGTGCCGCCGCATGAACGAAGCGGCGGCAGCAAGACCACCGGGCGCCGGGCCTTTTTCCGGCTTCGAACGCTTGGTGGCGTGGCGCTATCTGCGCTCGCGTCGCAAGGAGACGGTGATCTCGGTGATCGCCTCGATCTCCTTCCTCGGCATCATGCTGGGCGTCGCCACGCTGATCGTCGTCATGGCAGTCATGAACGGCTTTCGCGCCGAACTGCTGACGCGCATCCTAGGCGTCAACGGGCACCTGATCGTGCAGCCGCTCGACATGCCGCTGGAGGACTATGCCCAGGTCGCTGGCCGCATCAACGGCGTGCCCGGCGTCAAATACGCCATCCCGCTGATCGACGGGCAGGTGCTGGCGCAAGGCAATGTCGGCGGCGGCACCGGCGCGCTGGTGCGCGGCATACGCGGCGAGGATCTCGGCAAGATCACCATCGTCGCCAACAACATCAAGGAGGGCTCGATCGTCGGCTTCGACACCGGCGAAGGCGTCGCCATCGGCAGCCGCATGGCCGAAAATCTCGGCCTTGTGCTCGGCGATACCATCACGCTGATCTCGCCCGAGGGCGACATCACGCCGCTCGGCACGACGCCGCGTATGAAAGGCTATCCGATAACCGCGATCTTCGAGGTCGGCATGTCGGAATATGACAGTTCCATCGTCTACATGCCGTTTTCCGAAGCGCAGCTTTACTTCAACATGGACGGAAGGGCGCAGACGATCGAGATCTACGCCGACAATCCCGACAATATCGACGCGCTGAAGCCGAAGGTCGAAGAGGCGGCGCAGCGGCCGATCAGCCTTGTCGATTGGCGGGAGCGTAACAAGACGTTCTTCGACGCGCTGCAGGTCGAGCGCAACGTCATGTTCATGATCCTGACGCTGATCGTGCTGGTGGCGGCGCTCAACATCATTTCGGGCCTGATCATGCTGGTGAAGGACAAGGGCCACGACATCGCCATCCTGCGCACCATGGGCGCCACGCGCGGCGCGATCCTGCGCATCTTCCTGATGACCGGGGCTGCGATCGGCGTTGTCGGCACTATCGCCGGCGTGCTGCTCGGCATCGTGATCTGCCTCAACGTCGAGCGCATCCGCCAGTTCTTCTCCTGGCTGGCCAACGAGCGGCTGTTCAATCCCGAGCTTTATTTCCTGAGCCAGCTGCCGGCCCGCATGGATGCCAGCGAGACGATCTCGGTCGTTCTCATGGCTTTGGCGCTGTCATTCCTGGCGACACTGTTTCCGGCATGGCGCGCTGCCAGGCTCGATCCGGTCGAAGCGCTGAGGTACGAATGATGGCCGAGGCCATTATCGAGCTGAAGAGCGTCGAACGCCACTATGTACAGGGGCCGCGCAAGCTGACCATCCTGAACGGCGCCGATTTTTCGCTGAAGCGTGGCGAGATGGTGGCGCTTGTGGCGCCGTCGGGCACCGGCAAGTCGACGCTGCTCCACACTGCCGGGCTGCTGGAGCGACCGGACGCCGGCGACGTGATCCTGGCGGGGCGCGCCTGCGGCCGGCTTTCCGACGACGAACGCACGGCGATCCGCCGCAACGATGTCGGCTTCGTCTACCAGTTCCATCATTTGTTGCCTGAGTTTTCTGCGCTGGAAAACATCATGATGCCGCAGCTGATAAAAGGGCTGCCGCGCAAGGAGGCGGCCGAGCGGGCGGCGCAATTGCTCGACTATATGCAGATCGGCAAGCGCGCGCAGCATCGTCCTTCCGAGCTCTCCGGCGGCGAGCAGCAGCGCGTCGCCATTGCGCGTGCCGTCGCCAATGCGCCGCTGGTGCTTTTGGCCGACGAGCCGACCGGCAATCTCGACCCGGTGACCGCTTCCTATGTGTTCGAGGCGCTGGCAGCGCTGGTCCGGCAATCGGGCCTGGCGGCGCTCATCGCCACCCACAATCACGAGCTCGCCTCGCGCATGGACCGCCGCGTGACGCTCGCCGACGGCAAGGTCGTGCCGCTTTAGGGTGCGCTGCAATTGAGGCGATGACGGCCTGCGAGCTGCCGTGCGCCGTCCCGCCGCCTTTCGCGCGCCTGTCGGCCGCGAAACGCTCGGCATTTCCCTCTCAACCCTTTCTTAACTTTGTCGAATTGACCGGGCGCAAATTCCGGTGACGTCCGGACTGCGATCGTTGACATTCGAACAAAATTAGAACAAAATACGAACATACTAACAACAGGAGAGAGTTATGACCGATCTTGTTCAGGATGTCGTCTCGCTGGTGTGCATGAGCACGTTCCTCATTTCCATGGCAATCTGGATCGGCGCGATGTGAGAATTGAGCTCAAGGGCGGGCTCGATGCTGATGAGCGAGGGCCGCCTTCGCATAGTGGCGCAGCATTGAGCGAGTGTTTCAGCCGGCCTTGCGGGACACTTCGACAGGCGACACCGCGGCGGGCCCGAACACGTCCTCGAAAGCGGATTTCAGCGCCAGGTCGAGGTCGGCCATGGTCACGGGAAGGCCGAGGTCGACAAGGCTGGTGACGCCGTGATCCTGGACGCCGCACGGCACGATGCCGCTGAAATGGCTAAGGTCCGGCTCGATATTGATGGCGATGCCGTGAAAGCTCACCCAGCGCCTCAGCCTGATGCCGATGGCGGCGATCTTGTCCTCGGCCGCCGAGCCGTCGGGCAAAGCGGGGCGGTCCGGCCGAACCACCCAGACGCCGACGCGGTCCTCGCGGCGTTCGCCGCGTACGTTGAAGGCGGCCAGCGAGCCGATGATCCATTGTTCGAGTGCGGCGACGAAGGCGCGGACATCCTCGCGCCGCCGCTTCAGGTCGAGCATGACGTAGGCGACGCGCTGGCCCGGCCCATGATAGGTGTATTCGCCGCCACGCCCGGCGGCAAAGACCGGGAAACGGTCCGGCTCGATCAGGTCCTCGATGCGGGCGCTGGTGCCGGCGGTGTAGAGCGGCGGGTGCTCGACCAGCCAGACCATCTCACCGGCGGCGCCGCTGCGGATTGCCTCGGCGCGCGCCTCCATCACGGCGAGCGCATCGGGATAGGCGGTGAGCCCCGGCTCGATGCGCCATTCGACCGGCGCCGAGCCGGGCAAGGGCAGGAACGACGTGGCGATCTGGCTGCGTTCTGTCATGATATCTCGTCTCGCCACTCATATGGCGGCAATCGGTACAAACGTCCAGTTCCGGCACGTTCGGCCCTTGAACAGTTATGCCGATGTCCGGCCGATTATTGCTGGCCGCGCACTTGTTTCACCGGAAACGATTTGCTACACGCCGCGGGCCGGTTGGTTCCGGCTCCTACCACGTGCGGTCGTGGCGGAATTGGTAGACGCGCAGCGTTGAGGTCGCTGTGGGGCAACCCGTGGAAGTTCGAGTCTTCTCGACCGCACCATCAAATTCGAAAGCGGAATCTCTTACACGTTGAATTCGAGCACGGCGGGGAGCGTCCTTGTCGGGGCACGTGCCCTTTGCCTGATTACGATCGCGAGTTTTGCCCATGCGAAGAGGCCATCGGGCCATCTATTGATAGGCGCACATGATTATTCGCGCACCAAGCGTCCGATTGCCCACCGGATCACAAATACAACAACGATCGGTACGTAGCCGTCCACGGCATAGTGGCAGCCAGTGTACACCGATCCGTACAGGATCAGGCCTGTAAAGGTCCAACCGAGAACGAGCCGGCGCTGGGTGTGGTTCGAGGGCCAGCTCGATCTCGACGCTGATCGGATGGTTCATGGCCTATGGTCCAGCGACGATCGCAGCGAAAATAAGCACCTTTGCGCTTGCCTTGAAGGCATCCTATTCTGGCGGGTAGTATCCGCTCGTGGGCATAGAATGTCGGTACTGCCTTTCTTAAGAATTTACGCGCTGCTCAACGCGGTGCTGGCTGCGACTGGGCTTGTGGCGGTGGCTACGCTCACGATACCGGACATGCCCGGACGAAGCAGACTGGCTTTGGCTGCCGTGCTCGCGGTCATTTGGGGTGTCTATCTCCTGGAATTGGCGGAGAAACTGCTCAAGCGCCGGGCGGGAGACGTTCGGGACAGGACGCCGGCAATCGCCATTGATGTGCTCGCGGTTTTGGTTCCACTCGCCGCATTTCTGCTCGTCGGCACGCCTGACCGGAGCCTCTACTGTGCTGTCTGGCTGCTGAAACCGCTGCGCGATTCAACGTTCTTCCCGCTGCTGGGCAGAATCCTGACCAACGAAGCGCGCAACCTGATCGGCGTCGCCACGGTCTTCGGCATCGTTCTTTTCGGTTTTGCGCTCGCAGCCTATGTCATCGAGCGCGACGTCCAACCGCAACAGTTCGGCAGCATCCCCCAGGCAATGTGGTGGGCGGTGGTCACGCTGTCCACCACCGGCTATGGCGACGCTATTCCGGAAAGCTTCGCCGGCCGCGTCCTTGCCGGGGCGGTCATGATGAGTGGCATCGGCATCTTCGCGCTCTGGGCTGGCATTCTTGCCACCGGCTTTTATCAAGAAGTCCGTCGCGAGGATTTCGTCCGCAATTGGCAATTGGTCGCCGCCGTGCCGTTGTTTCAGAAGCTCGGCCCGGCCACGCTAGTCGAGATCGTGCGCGCATTGCGACCTCGCATCGTGCCGGCGGGCGCTGTGATCTGCCGCAATGGCGAGACCGGTGACCAGATGTTCTTCGTCGTGGAGGGGCGCGTCAGCGTCGCGACGCCGAACCCGGTGGATCTGGGCCCTGGCGCCTTCTTCGGCGAGATGGCGCTGATCACCGGCGAACCGCGCTCGGCGACCGTCAGCGCCACAACGGTGGTCTCACTCCTGTCGCTACACTCGGCGGATTTCCAGATGCTGTGCAGCAGCAGCCCGGAGATCGCAGAAACCATCCGCAAGACCGCGCTCGAGCGGCGCGGCGCGGCACCTAAGGCTTGACCGTACTAGGTGTTCGTCAGAGGAGGATGCGATGGCAAGGCTGCCAGCTGCCTGCCGATGGTGGCTGGCTGGAACTACATGCTTTGCCGCTGTCGAACCACCCTCAATACAAATCGCCATGGAATCGTAGAAAAATGCTTTAAAATCAACGCGGCATCTCGACCGCACCATTAAATTCGAAAGCGGATTCTCTTGCCCGTTGAATTCGAGCACGGCAGGGAGTTGTCGGGGCACGTGCTTTTTGCCTGATTGCGGTCGCCAGTTTGGCTTATGCGAAGTGGCCATCGGCGGGCATGGCCATCTATCGACAAGCGCACATAACTATTCGCGCACCAGGCGTCCGGTCGCCCACCAGATCACCGACACAACAACGATCGATGCGTAGCCGTCCACGGCATAGTGCCAGCCAGTGAACACCGATCCGTACAGGATCAGGGCTGCAAAGGTCCAACCCAGAACGCCAAGCCAGCGATTGATCGATGACAGCAAATAGGCGTTCAATGCGGCAAAGGCGACATGCATGCTTGGCATGGCCGAGATGCCGCCGCCAAGACTTGGCCGGCCGCTTTGGTAAGCCATCAGGAGATATGCCGCGGGTTCCCGCACCATGTAACTATGGTCCAGCCTGTCCAGGGCCGCATTCAATCCGTGGAAGCGATCCACGCCGACAAAGTGGTGGTAGTAAACCGGTCCGACCGATGCCAGCGCCAGGGCCAAGACCGTTCCGAGGACGGACAACGTCAGCGCTGCTGCGCAGAGATAGCGGATGCGGGCAATCTCGTCCGACCAGAGCGACACGAAAAGGATGGCGCCGAACCACTGGTAAAACCAAATGACTTCATAACTGTTGAAGACGACGAACGACCAATTGTTGCTGTCGAGCTTATGGACGATCTCCCATGGCGGCATCCCGTGCAGCCATTCATCAGCGTCGGCCAACCAGTTGTCGGCATAGTAAGGGACGACGGACGGGATGGCGATCTTGTAGGTAGAGAACGCGGTCAAGCTGGCAAAGAAGAACAGCAGCACCAGCAGGCAACCGCGCCAGCGCCCTTGAACCAAATCCAGTGCGTAGCGAACCGGTTGCCGCCGGCCATGGACTAGCGCGGCACAGCAGACGCCACCGATAAACAACACCGGAATGCCAACAAGAAATTTGTGAGAATAGATTAAGGCTGACGTATAGAATACTTCTGGATATAGTGCAGATGCGCCTAAAACGTATGTCGCCATGAACAAGGAGAGGCGCAATTGCCATATGGCGGAGGGCCTGTAGCGAGAGGCTTCCGTGGTTAGGGCCAAACCAATTTACCTGTTCTTAACGTTTCGCCGGAGAGACACATACACCGGTAAGGTAAAAACCTTGCCGCCAGGTTTACTTTTCACCGGTGGTCGACATTTGCCGGCCGGCCCGCATGCGGTGGATCGATTCCCTGAGCAGTCTTGCATCCGCATCGCTGTCCATGCCCCCGAGTCAAGGAATTGCCCCGGAGCCTCGGGGCCGAGCCGGCCGGTTGCTTGAACACGGTCCACCGCTCCCTCAGTTGACATATCATAAGTTTTAGCTTATCATAAGTCATGATTTATGATTATGCAGGAATGGTGGCCTTGTCCGATCCGACGCGCCGAAAGGTGTTCGAGCTCATCGCCGATCGGCCACGCTCGGTCATCGATCTGACGCGAGTGCTTCCGGTCTCGCAGCCGGCGGTATCGCAGCACCTCAAGGTCTTGAAGGAAGCCCGGCTGGTCCGCGCAGAGCCGAAAGGTGCCAGCAACATCTATCATCTCGACCCGCATGGGCTCGGCGAGATGCGCGCCTGGCTTGACCGCATGTGGGGCGATGCGCTCGACGCCTTCAAACGGGAAGTCGACAACAGCAAGGAGAACAGGAAATGACGACCATGATCAAGCCCGCGCCGGTCAGGAAGTCGGTGACGGTGGAGGTGCCGCTCGACAAGGCATTCGATGTGTTCACCACAGGATTCGGGCGCTGGTGGCCGGCTTCGCACTCGATCGGCAAATCCGCCCTGACGACCGCGGTGATCGAACCGAAAGCCGGCGGCCGCTGGTACGAGATCGGCGAGGATGGGTCACAATGCGATTGGGGCGAGGTTCTCGCCTGGGATCCGCCATCGAGGCTGACGCTCGCCTGGCGCATTGGAGCCGGCTGGCGCTACAATCCGGCATTGCTGACCGAAGTCGAGATCCGCTTTGTCGCGCTCGGCGAGAACGCGACGCGCGTGGAACTCGAGCACAGGCTTCTGGAGAACATGGGCGAAACCGCAGAGGCGATGCGCGAGGCCTTCGAATCGGAGGGTGGCTGGAGCGGTCTCCTGGACCGCTATGCGGCTGAGGCCAAGGGCCACGCCGCCTGATCGGGAAGCCGTTAAGTCCAATATCCAGCGAGGCCGTCGCACCGTCGGCCTCGCCGTTTTTGAATCAGTGTCGATCTGCCCATCTGGTTGACCGGGGCGGGGGAGATACGCTGCCCTTTACCTGCCGGCGCAAAGGTTTGCAGCGCCGCAGGTTTGTAGAACGTCCTCTCCTCCTACCATCCGGTATGCGCCGCGTCGTTTGGACGCGCGAACGGCGCTGTAGCAATTTGTCGTTGTGCATGGTCCTTTCGCAAAATCGATTCCGATTGTCAGGATCATGGTCTAGACCTGACAGGCACCTTATCCGGAAATCCGATGGCGGGAGGCGCTGGTGGAAGGCCAGGACGAACAGATGACCGGCGCCAGGGCGGCCGAGGAGCGCCGCGCCGACATCTATGACGAGGACGGCGTCATCCTGTCGTCGTTCCTCGCCCAGATCGGTGCCGCGATCGCCGATCGCGATACGCTGACGCTGAAGCGCGAAGTCGACGATCTGCACCAGTCGGAACTCGGCCACCTGCTCGAGGCCCTGCACCCGGAACAGCGACGCGCGCTGGTCGAATTGCTGGGCAAGGATTTCGATTTTTCCGCGCTGACCGAGGTTGACGAGGCGATCCGCCGCGACATCGTCGACAGTCTGCCCAATGCGCAGATCGCCCAGGCGGTGCAGGAGCTCGATTCCGACGACGCCGTTTACATTCTCGAGGATCTCGACCAGGAGGACCAGGACGAGATCCTGTCGCGGCTGCCGTTCACCGAGCGGATCAGGCTGCGGCGTTCGCTTGACTATCCCGAAGAGACCGCCGGCCGCCGCATGCAAACGGAGTTCGTCGCGGTGCCGCCGTTCTGGACGATCGGCCAGACCATCGACTACATGCGCGAGGACAACAATCTTCCCGACCGTTTCAGCCAGATCTTCGTCATCGATCCGAGCTTTAAGCTGCTCGGCGCCATCGACCTCGACCAGATCCTGCGTACCAAGCGCTCGGTCAAGGTCGAAGAGGTCATGCATGAGACCAGGCATGCCATCCCGGCCACCATGGACCAGGAGGAGGCGGCACGCGAATTCGAACAATACGATCTTCTGTCCGCCGCCGTCGTCGACGAGAACGAGCGGCTGGTCGGCGTGCTGACCATCGACGACGTCGTCGACGTCATCCAGCAGGAGGCCGAGGAAGATCTGCTGCGCATGGGCGGCGTCGGCGACGAAGAACTCTCGGACAGCATCTTTTCGACCTCGCGCTCGCGCGTGCCCTGGCTGCTGGTCAATCTTTTGACGGCTTTCCTGGCGGCCTCGGTGATCGGCCTGTTCGACCGCACCATCGAGCATATCGTGGCGCTGGCGGTGCTGATGCCGATCGTCGCCGGCATGGGCGGCAATGCCGGCTCGCAGACCATGACGGTCACGGTGCGGGCGCTGGCGACCAGGGACCTCGACATCTACAATGCCGGCCGCATCATCCGCCGCGAAATCGGGGTGGGCTTCATCAACGGCATCATCTTTGCCATCCTGATCGGCCTCGTCGCTGCTGCCTGGTTCCACGATCGCAATCTCGGCGGCATCATTGCGGCTGCGATGATCATCAATATGTTCGTGGCGGCTCTGGCGGGCATCCTTATCCCGCTGCTGCTCGACCGCTTCAAGATCGATCCGGCTGTGGCTTCGGCGGTTTTCGTCACCACGGTCACCGATGTCGTCGGTTTCTTTGCCTTTCTCGGGCTCGCCACATGGTGGTTCGGCGTGCGCTGAACGTCACCTCAATTGACTTTTACGTAAATGCCATGCGAGGCTTTGAAAGGTGCCTTGCCCGCCGATTCTGGTACGCGCCTCGGCGCCGGCCAGTTGGAACTCGCGGCGTGGCCGGGGCATTGGAGTGACGATGCGGGAATATTATTCGATCACGGAGCTGACCCGCGAATTCGACGTGTCGACGCGGACGTTGCGCTTCTATGAGGACGAAGGGCTGGTGCAGCCGGTAAGACGCGGCCGCACGCGGCTGTTCCGTCCGTCGGACCGGCATCTCATCCGCCAGATCATGCGGGGAAAAAGACTCGGCTTCTCGATCAACGAGATCCGCGAGATCATCCAGATGTACAGGGAGCCGCCCGGCGAGGTAGGCCAGCTCAAACTGATGATCAAGCGCATCGAGGAAAAGCGCGAGGATCTTCGCCAGAAACGCCGCGACCTCGAAGAGACCCTGGCAGAGCTCGACCAGGCCGAGGAATCCTGCGTCGAGCGGCTGGTGGAGCTCGGCGTCACCACCTAAGCCGGTGTCAGCCTCGGCTCAAATCCAGCGCCGCACCCTTTTGGCGTAGTCCCGGTATTTCTTGCCGAATTTGGCCGTCAGCACCTTCTCCTCGCTCTCGATCGTCAGCTTCTGCGTCAGGAACGCCGCGATGACTGCCAGCGGCAGGAACCAGGCGATCCCAGTGACAAAGGCGAGGCTGACCAGCAGCAGCGTGTTGGCGAGGTAGATCGGGTTGCGGCTGACGGCGAAGGGTCCGGTGGTCACCAGATGGTCAGGCACGCCGTTCGGGTTGAGCGTCGTCTTGGCGCGGATCATGGTGCGGATTGCCGTGAACCAGAGCGCGGCAACCGCCACCAACCCCACAAGGCCGGCGGCGAACAGGATGTCGCCGAGAAGATCGCCGATCCACGGCAGCGGATAGAACAGCCCTAGCGCGACGCTGACGATGATGGCAGCGATATAGATCAGCGGCGGCCATGGGATGTGCCCCAGCTTCGGCTGCCCAGGATTTTGCTGCATGGGTTTCGGGTGACTGTCGCTCATTATTGTCCTCCCTCGATTAGCGCGTTCCCGGTTCCGCCGCCTCGGTTTGGGCGGTGCAGGTGCCGGCGAGCTCGCCAATATGCGCCTTCCACTCTGGGGACTGGTCGTCGCTGTAGAGCCGGTCAAGCGAGGCTTCGCCCTGGAGAGTGTCCAGCATGCAGGCACAATAGCTGGAGCAGAACTCGGTGTCGCGTGCCTGCTCGCAGGATATCTGGCAGGATTTCAGAAAACGCACCTCCCTGGTTTCGGCCTGCGCCGGCATGAATTGCGAAAACAGCCAGACCGAGCCGATCAGCACCGGCTGATGGATCAGATAGAAAGCAAGGCTGTGCCGGCCGATGAAGACCAGCGGATTTGCCCAGCGGCCGGGCGCCAATGCCGACAGCCGCGTCAGCGCGCCGGAGGTGGCGGCGAGCTTGGTAACCGCGATGCCGGCAAGTACGGCGCCGAACCAGGGCAGCAGCGGCACGTAGTCGTTGGAGCGCGGGTTGGTCGCCGACAGGCCGACCCACCACAAAGCCGGATGATCGAACGTTTCGGATCGCAGGTAGAAAGGCGCAGCGACGACGAATACGGCGACAAGCAGCGTCAGCAGCGCCGGCAGGCGCAGGAACGCCAGGCCGAGCAGGCTGGCGAGCGCGATCTCATGCAATATGCCGAAGAAGATGAAGCCGTCGGGCGTGGCGATGCGGGTGACCAGCGATATTGCGAGCGCTGCCCCGGCAACCATGGCGAAGCGCTTCCAGAAGCCGGTCCAGCGGATTTTTTTGCCATGGGCGAGATAGAGGCTGATGCCGACCAGGAACAGGAAGCTCGAGGCGATGCAGCGCGCGTAGATTTTCCACCAGCCGAAGGCGGTGAGGCCGGGATCGGTGTAGCCGAAGAATTCGACGTCCCAGGTGAAATGATAGCTCGCCATGGCAAGCAAAGCGATGCCGCGTGCAATGTCGATAACGGCGATGCGCTTCGACTTCGGTTGATCCTGAACGGCTGCGGTCGGCGTGTCGATGCTCATGGTCTCGCTGTCTTGATTCAGCCCCGGCAAGACGACTATCACGGTTGCCACCGTCAAAAGAAGCAGGACCTTGCGTCGTGTTGGCGCCGGTCGGCATCAGGGCTGCTTTAGGCCACAGCCGGAAAGCCTTTGGCCGGCGTGCTGGCGTTCTTCGGCCTGGGCGCGGTTTTCGCGACGCTCGGGCTGCTGGCGGTGGCCTGCGGCTTCGTCACCTGGCGTTATCTGCCCAAATCGCTTTGATGTGCGAGCGCCGCATGGCGCTCGCGCACCCAGTTGTGGAAGCGGTGCAAGTCGTATTCCTCGGGCATCAGCACGCCGGCCTTGTGGCGCATCGAGCGCAGGCCCATCTGGTTGACCTCGCAGATATCAGCATCCTCCTCCAGCACCTGGGTACCGAACGCGACGATGTTGTCGATATCGGCGGCCGGATCGGCGAGCGCTTCGCGTCGCGGCAGACGAGCAGCCAGTTGCGATACCAGATGGCCTCGAGATCGCGCTGATAGGCTGCGATGTCCCAATAGGCTGTTTGACGGCAGCGTCGGCTCGGGCCGCGTCAGGCCGTTGTAGGGAATCGCTTGTTCGGGCTGGGTTGCATGCCGGCTTCCTCCCCATCCGCCAGCCGACACCCGGCTGCGAAAATTGTCAATCGCGGCGCCGGTCTGCGAACTTGGCGAGGCGGCGCATTCGCCACACGATCCGGCGGAATTTGGTTTGCCGGGCGCGGCGATTCTGCCTATAGTCGCTGATGTCGTCGGTTCCGTTTGGAACCAAGAGGGAATGCGGTGCGGGCGAAATTGTTTGCCCAATGCCGTGGCTGCCCCCGCAACTGTGTGCGGTAGTCCTCTCCATATGCCACTGAAGGTTCGCCTTCGGGAAGGTGGGGAAGGGCGCTGATCCGCGAGCCAGGAGACCTGCCGGCGACAGGAAACTGACTTCTATGCCCTCGGGTGGAGGGCGAAAGGACAAGACATGAATACCGCTTCCGTTTCGCTCGGCGCTTCCGCCTCCTCGCAGTCGCGTCTCATGCAGCTGGCGCTTGCTGCATTCCTCGGCATTTTCGTCATGGGCTTTGTCGGCTTCTCGCATATCGATGCGGTCCACAATGCCGCGCACGACTATCGCCATTCGATGGGCTTTCCCTGCCACTGACAAGGGGCTGACATCATGACACTGTTTCGCAACGTCGTGTTCATCGCGGCGATCGCAGGGCTTGTGGCCGGCGTGGCTCTCGCCTGCATGCAAGCCTATGCCACGGTGCCGCTCATCCTGAAGGCGGAAGTCTACGAACAGGCCGGCGGCGGCCATGACCATGCCGCGGCACCTGCGGCACCGGCCGAAAACGCCGCGGGCACGACGGCTATGAGCAGCGCCGCGCCGGCACCGGCTGAAGCAATGGCTCCGGCGGAAGACGAAGGCTGGGCGCCGGCCGACGGTTTCGAGCGCTTCGGCTTCAGCGTCGTTGCCAATATCGTCACCGGCATCGGCTTTGCGCTGGTCCTGATCGCGGTTTCGGAATTCGCCGGCGGCATCGGCAACTGGCGCCAGGGCCTGTTCTGGGGGCTTGCCGGCTTTGCCGTGTTCACGCTGGCGCCGGGCCTCGGCCTGCCGCCGGAACTGCCGGCGATGCCGGCGGCCGACCTTGTCCAACGCCAGATCTGGTGGTGGGCAACAGTGGTGGCGACCGCCGCCGGGCTCGGCCTTATCGCCTTCCGCAGATCGTTGCCGCTGGCGATCCTTGCCGTAGCGTTGATCGTGGCGCCGCATATTGTCGGCGCGCCGCAGCCCGATAGCTTCGAGACGGCGATCCCGGAAGGCCTGCACCACCAGTTCGTGGTGGCGGTGACGCTGACCAACCTGGTGTTCTGGCTGGTGCTCGGCGCGGTCGTCGGCGTGGTGCGCGGACGCTTCACGGGCACGGCGACCAGCCTGCGCGACAGCTTTGCCTGACCGCGCTGCCGGGGCACTGACCCTGGTCATCGGCGCTTGGGGGGGGGGGGGCGGCGGCCCCGCCGGGGGGCGCCGGGGGGGGGGCCCCGGCCCCAG